>JACDAP010000120.1 GCA_013695395.1 Solirubrobacterales bacterium | reverse complement strand
AGCCGAGGCCGCCGCCCTCGCCGCTGCGCTCAGGCGGCCCTGAGCGGCTCAGGCGGGGCCGCGGGGCACGTCGCGCTCGGCCAGACGCTTGAGGTTCAGCAGCTGCTTGCGCATCATCACGAGGTCGCCGACGCAGAGGGCGCCGAGCGCGGCTCGGGCCACGGGGCGGGGGAGGGCAGAGGGCTGGCCAACGCGGACGTGGGCAGTCAGGCGGCTCCCGCCTCCGTGCGGATCGATCAGGTAGCTCACCGCGAACGGGGGCAGGAGCCGCGAGCGGGGGCGGGTGAGGATCGTGAGCTCCTCGCCCGGCGTGAAGGCGGCGACGCGGAAGGTGATGAGCAGCTTCTGGCCGACCTCGAGCCGCTCGAGGCCCGGCGTGAGCTGCTGCGGGGAGCGGCGGCGGAGGTTGTCGATCCAGTCGTAGGAGTAGGGCGCGGCGCGCAGCTGGCAGAGCCAGCGCCAGAGCAGCGCGGGTGGGGCGTCGACGTCGACGGCGCGCACCCAGCGTTCGGTCGCCTCGGGGACGAGCGCGTCCGCCGGAGTGGTGGAGGCGAGTGCCGCGTCGGGGGCTCCCCAGGCTCTCAGGCGCGACACGGACGGGATACGGCAGCGTGGGTGGGCGGGCTCATGGGGCGGCGTCTCGCGTCAGGGTGCCGCGCCGGCGTCAGGGCGCGACGTGGCGGGCGGCGTACTCGAGCAGGCCACGTTGCGTCCACGGCGGGCTGTCCGGGGTGAACTGCGTGTGGACGGTGAGCTTGTCATCGTCGTGAGCGACCGCGACGATCAGCGCGACGCGCTCGAGGGTCGCGTCCTCGCCGTACTGGTCCTCGAGCTCCTGCATCAGCTGGGCGGCGAGCTTGCCCACCTGGGACTGATCGATCGGCATGGGCCGAACGCTACCCCTCAGCCCGCGGCGGCCCGCAGCGGCGCGCTGGCGAACTCGACCATCCCGGCGTCGAAGTCTTCGACGGCTCGCAGCCCGAGGACCTCCCTGGCGCGCTCCGCGGAGGCGAAGACGTGGCGCACATCGCCGAGGCGGTACTGCCCGGTTATCTCCGGCTCCGGGGTGCCCGGCGCGTAGGCGGTGTGCAGGGCGCGGGCCATCTCGCCGAACGTGCGAGGGTGGCCGGAGCAGACGTTGAAGGCGCCGTGGACGGGCTCGTCGGCGAGGAGCCCGCGGAGGTTCGCGCGCGCGACGTCGCGGACGTGGACGAAGTCGCGGGTCTGGCCGCCGTCCTCGAAGACCTGGGGCGCGCGGCCGCCCGCGAGGGAGGAGGCGAAGATCGAGGCCACACCCGCATAGGGGGTGTCGCGGGGCATCCGGGGCCCGTAGACGTTGTGGTACCGCAGCGCGGTAACCGGGACGTCGGTCTCGCGCGAGAAGGCGAACGCGAGGTGCTCCTGCTGGAGCTTGGTGGCGGCGTAGACGTTGCGCGGGTCGACCGGGGCGTCCTCGGTGATCGCCTCGGGCGTGAGCGGCTGTCCGCAGACCGGGCACGGCGGCTCGAAGAGGCCCGCGTCGAGGTCCATCACCCGCCGGGGGCCGGGCCGGACGATGCCGTGGGTGGCGCAGGCGTAACGGCCCTCCCCGTAGACGACCATGCTCGAGGCGAGGACGAGCCGCCCGGTGAACGATGCCGCGGCGAGCTCCCGCAGCAGCACGGCGGTGCCGAGGTCGTTGTGGCTCGTGTAGTCGGCGATGTCGCCGATGTCGGTGCCCAGGCCGACCATCGCGGCCTGGTGGCAGACGGCGTCGGCGCCGCGGAGCGCCGTGCGGACCGTCTCGCCGTCGCGGACGTCGCCTTCGCGCCACTCCGCGCCGTCGGGGAGGAACGCGGGCGGGCCGCCGTGGGCGGCGGGGTGGAGGTTGTCGAGGATCAGGACCTCGTGCCCGGCCTCGAGGAGCTGGTCGGCGACGTGGGAGCCGATGAACCCGGCACCGCCGGTCAGGAGGACGCGCATGGCCAGGAGGCTACGCGGGCGTGTCGAGCGTCGACTTGTCGTTTCGGTCCCTCCAGGGCCCAAGGCGACGACTCGAGGGGTGGCGGGTGTCGAATCGTCGGTTCGCCTCCTCCGGGAAGATGAATCGACGACTCGATGCCCTCTAGGGTGCCCCGGATGCGCGAGGTGATCATCCCGGTGCTGGACGAGGCCCAGGCCATCCCCGGCGTCCTCGCGCGGATCCCCGACGGATTCCGGGCGATCGTCGTCGACAACGGCTCGACCGACGGCTCGGGAGAGATCGCTCGCGCGCACGGCGCCCACGTCGTCCACGAGCCCGTCAAGGGGTTCGGCGCCGCCTGCTTCGCCGGCCTGATCGCGGCCACCGCGGAGGTCGTCTGCTTCATGGACGGCGACGGCTCCCTGGACCCCCGAGAGCTGGTCGCGCTCTGGGACGAGGTGGCCGGGGGTCGCGCCGACCTCGTGCTCGGCACCCGCAAGCCGACCGGTCGCGGCGTCTGGCCGCCGCACGCCCGCCTGGCCAACCGCGTGC
>JACDAP010000112.1 GCA_013695395.1 Solirubrobacterales bacterium | reverse complement strand
GCGCCGAGCCCTACGCGGGCGCCGGCCCACTGGCCGCGGGTGTCGGTGGCGGCGCCGCTCGCGGAGGGGTGGCGGTCGACGCCGCGCGCGCCCCGGTGGCGCGGGAGACGAAGACCATCGTCGCCCCGAGCGCGGTGACGATCAGGCCGATCGCGAACAGCAGGTACGCGTAGACGTCGACCGGCGGAAAGGTGCTCTCGAGCTTCTGGAACTCCTCCCGCCGTGTCTCGACCGCGCCGACGACGTCAGTGCTGAAGTAGGCGCGCACGTCCGGGACGGTCGTCACCGGGGAGCCGTCAAAGCGCGTCAGGCCGTTCAGGTCGGGCACCTCGTTCCAGCCGCCGGTCACCGGCCCGACGGTCGCGATCACCTGCGCGAGGCCGGGGAACTCCTTGCCGATCGTCGCGGTCACCTCCGCTTCGCTGAGCTTCAGGGTCTTCGCCAGGAACGCGACGAGCCCGGGGAGCTCGTCGGCGACCGCCGAGAGCGGCAGCGCCTGGAGCAGCGCGGTGGTCTTCGGCGCAGCCTCCTCCAGCGCGGCCACCGCCTCGGGCACCGTGAGCCCGGTCTTGTTCGTCACCGCGAGGACGAGCTTCGCGACGTCGATGCCGGCGCCACCCTCAGCGGTGGCCAAGGGGTCGCCGAGATCGACGATCGAGGAGACCATGTCGATCCCCGCACGCTCGCCGGCGACGCGCTCGTCGGTGAAGATCGGCTTGGCATCGTCGAGCAGCTCCTGCCCGCCGCCGAGCCGGCCGAACAGCGAGAGGCCGAGCACCAGCACGAGCACCACGAGCCCGCCGCCCGTCACGACGCCCCACATCGCCATGCCCTCGCCGGCGCTCATCGGGCCGCTACGGATGCTCCACAGCATCATGCCCCCGAAGAACGTCACGAGGCCGCCGATCGCGAGCAGGAGGTACGGCACGTAGCCGACTCCGCCCTTGCCGTCGAGGTCCTGCAGGTTCTCCCGCTGGCGCGCGACCACCGGCACGACGTCCTGCGCGAAGTAGTCGCGCACGCTCGGGACGTCGGTGATCTGCGTGCCGTCGAAGCGCGTCAGCCCCTCGGTCCCCGGCACCTTGTCCCAGCCGTCCGTGACGATCGGCAGCGCGGTGACCGACTGCGTGAGGTTCGGGAAGTCCGTGCGCAGGAGCGTCATCAGCTCCTGCGGGCTCAGCTCGAGCGTCGTGCCGAGGAACTCCAGCAGCCCCGGCAGCTCCTTCGTGACGTCCGAGAGCGGGATCGCCTGCAGCAGCGCGGTCGTGTTCGGGGCGTTCTCGTCGAGTGCGGCGAGCACCTCTGCGCCGGAGAGCCCGGTCTGCCCGGCGACGAACCGGATGAGCTTCGGCACCTCGCTGGCCGCGGTTCCGCTCTCGGTCGCGATCGGGTCCGCGAGGTCGGTGATCTGCGAGACGATGGTGATCGCGCCTTCGTGCCCGGCGACCCGGTTGTCGGCGAAGGCGGGGCCGACGTCGTCGAGCACCTGCTGCCCGGAATCCAGGCGCGGGATGAGCTGCAACGCCAGGACTATGAGGATGACGAGCACCCCGACCCCGGTGACGACCGCCCACAGCGCACGCGCCGCCCCTGCACTCGAAAGCACCTTCATGACCGCTCCTCCCAG
This sequence comes from Solirubrobacterales bacterium, assembly GCA_013695395.1. Taxonomy (GTDB): domain Bacteria; phylum Actinomycetota; class Thermoleophilia; order Solirubrobacterales; family Solirubrobacteraceae; genus Paraconexibacter. Next base: position 2,923 of record JACDAP010000112.1, on the reverse strand, counting down.
CTCGATCATGCGGTGTCGCTTGACCCTGCGTTGGCGCGCCACCGCTTGGACTAGCGACGATACACACATAGCTGTACGGTCTGCACATGAAGCTTGCGATCGCCGGGAAAGGGGGATCGGGGAAGACCTCGATCTCCGGGACGATGGCCCGGCTGCTGGCCCGCAGCGGTCAACGCGTCCTGGCGATCGACGGGGACTCCAACCCGAACCTCGCGCTGACCCTCGGCATCCCCGCCGATCAGATGGGGAGCATGCCGACGCTGCCGAACGACATCCTGCTGCGCACGAGCGACGGCGCGGTGCTCACGCAGACCCTCGAGGAGATCAAGGCCTCGCACTCGGTCACCGGACCCGACGGTGTGGACCTGCTCGTGATGGCCCATCCGCAGCACGCCAACACCGGCTGCCTGTGCCAGATGCACGCCACGGTCCGCACGATCATCGACGCGGTATCGAACGACGCGCGGGACGTCTGCATCCTCGACACCGAGGCCTCGCCGGAGCACCTCTCGCGCGGCACCGCGATCTACGCGGACGCGCTGCTCGCGGTCGTCGAGCCGTACTTCAAGTCGCTCGAAACCGGCCGCCGGATGGCCGTGCTCGCGCAGGACCTCGGCCTGGAGCGCGTCGCGCTCATCGCCAACAAGGTCCGCGACGAGCGCGAGGAGGAGGCCGTCCGCACCTTCGCGGCCAAGCACGAGATCGAGTTCGGCGGCCTGGTCCCCTTCGACGACTGCTTCATCGCCGCCGAGCGCGTCAGCCAGGCGCCGCTCGACCACTCGCCCGACGCGCCGGCGATCCTGGCGATCGACGTGATCGCCCAGCACTGGGCGGGAGTACGGGCATGAACGAGCTCGAGGTCCTGCGGATCCGCGACGAGGTGCTCCAGGCGATGTACTGGATGCGCTCGGAGGGCATCTCCGAGACCCCGACCGCCGAGGAGCTCGGCCGCTTCCTCGCCCTGCCGGCCGACGAGCTCGCTCCGTACCTCGCGCGCTTCGTCGCCGACGATCTGCTCCTCGCCGCAGGGTCCACGTTCGCGCTGAGCGCGGCGGGCGAGGCCAGCGGCAAGCGCACGTTCGCCGACGAGATGGCCGACCTGACCAAGCCGACGCACGGGGAGTGCGACGAGAACTGCTGGTGCAACCAGTCGCCCGACGCGGCGGCCGACTGCCTTGCGCACAAGTCACATGTCCACGCAACCTGAGAAGCTGCCGGAGGTGCTGCCGAAGAACTTCCTGCGCCCGTGCCTGCTCCTGCTGCTGCGCGAGCGCGCCGCGCACGGCTACGACCTGCTCGAGCGCCTCGAGCCGCTCGGAGTGAGCCGCGCCGACCCGGGCCGGCTCTACCGCGCCCTGCGTGCCCTCGAGGCGGAAGGGCTCGTGCACTCCGCGTGGGAGGCCTCCGAGGCCGGCCCCGACCGCCGCATCTACGAGCTCACCCGCCCGGGAATGGAGTCGCTGCACGCCGCCTCGCAGTCCCTGCTGCAGACCCAGTTGGTGCTCGGGACGTTCCTCAGCCGGTACTCGGAGTTCGTGGCGCTCACGCCGCAGCAGCAGCCGGCGCCCGCGGTCTCCGCGCGCTAGTGCGGCTCGCAGTCGTCGGCAAGGGCGGCGCGGGGAAGTCGGTCATCGCCGCCACGCTCGCACGGACGCTCGCGCGCCGCGGGCACCGGGTCCTGGCGCTGGACTCCGACCCGCTTCCGGGGCTCTCCTACAGCCTCGGCGTCGGCGAGCAGGACGACGTTCCGCTGCTGCGCGCGATCGAGCGGCGCGAGGACAAGCGCTGGCACTTCGTGCGTGGGGTCGGCCCGGCGCGCGCGGTGCAGCGCTTCGCCGTCGACGCGCCGGACGGGGTGCGCCTGCTGCAGATCGGCAAGACGACCCGCGAGGGCATGGCCCCCGTGATCGGCGCGAGCCACGCGTTCTTCAAGACGATCCACGGCCTGGACCGCGTCGCCTCGCTGCGCGACTGGGTGGTCATCGGGGACCTGCCCGCCGGGCCCCGCCAGATCGCCTTCGAATGGGCGCCGTACGCCGAGCGGTTCCTGCTGGTCGTCGAGCCGACGTGGCAGGGGATGCTGACCGCACGCCGCATCGTGCGGCTCGTGGCCAGCTACCGGTCCGAGGCCGAGGTGCTGCTCGTCGTGAACAAGTCGACGGGAGCAGCGGACGAGGAGCGTGTCGGCGCGTTCCTCGAGCTCGAGGTGCTGCAGGGCGTCCCGGTCGACGACGGCGTCCGCGCGGCCGAGCGCGCCGGGGCGGCCGTGCTCGACTTCGCGCCGGACGGCCCGGCGGTCGCCGCGATCGAGCGGTTGGCGCTGCGCCTGGATGGGAGTACCGTCGGAGCATGAAGATCGTCGTGGCGGGAAAGGGAGGCGTCGGCAAGACCACCGTCTCCGGGACCATGGCCCGTGCGCTCGCGCGCTCTGGCCACCGGGTGCTGGCGCTGGACGCGGACACGAACCCGATGCTCGGCGTCTCGCTCGGCGTGGGGCCCGAGCAGACCGACCTGCTCGTCGCGGTCCGTCAGGGGCTCGAGTCGGGGGAGACCGAGCACGAACAGACGACCGAAGGCTTCGTCGAGCGCTTCGGCACCGACGCGCCCGACGGCGTCCGGCTCGTCGTCGCCTCGCGGATCGACCGCCCGCGCCCCGGCTGCCAGTGCTGCGGCGTCTCGGCCGAGCAGCTGCTCGGTGAGCTCGAGGGCGAGGAGATCGTCGTCATCGGCGATCTGGAGGCCGGTGTCGGGACCGTCGTGCGCCTCCAGCCCGGCCAAGCGGACGTGATCGTCGTCGTGGCCCAGCCGACCGCCAAGTCGATCGAGGTCGCCAGACGGGCCGTGGAGCTGGCCGCGGATCGGGCGCCGCGGGTCGTGCTGGTCGCCAACCGCGTCCGTGACGACGCGGACCTGGAGGTCATCC
>JACDAP010000107.1 GCA_013695395.1 Solirubrobacterales bacterium | reverse complement strand
GTGCGGCCCTTGTCTGCCACGCCACGGCCCACAGCCTGGCGGATCCACCACGTCGCGTAGGTGGAGAACTTGTAGCCACGCCGGTAATCGAACTTCTCGACCGCACGGATGAGCCCGAGCGAGCCCTCCTGGATCAGATCGAGGAACGTCAGCCCCCGGCCGAGGTACCCCTTGGCGATCGAGACGACGAGGCGCAGGTTGGCCTCGACCATCTGCTGCTTGGCGTCCATGTCGCCGCGCTCGATCCGCTTGGCCAGCGAGACCTCCTGCTGGGCGGTGAGCAGCGACACGCGCCCGATGGAGCGCAGGTAGAGCCGTAGCGAGTCGAGCGACGGCTCGACGGTGAGGTCGATGGAGGCCTTCTTCGGCCCCTCCTCGGCGGGCTGGCGGCGCGCCTGGGCCGCGTTCTCGACCTTCTCGGACTCGCTCGTGGCGAGCTTGCCGCTCGCGCCGACGACATCGATGCCGTGCTCGACGAGGTAGGCGTGCAGCTCGGTGATCTGCTCCTTGCTGACCTCCACCTCCTCGAGCGCGGCGGAGATCTGCTCGAAGGTGAGGACACCCTTGTCCCGACCATCGGCGATGAGTGCCTTGAGCTCGTCCATCTCCACGATGGGCGCCTCGTCGGCCAACAGCACTTCCGCTTTCGTGCTCATATCGGTCCTTCTCTCGTCCCTTGTCGACCCTCCGGCTCTCTCCTGCCGACGGGCCCCTCTCCAACCCCTGCGGGACTTGAGTGATAGCACAACAGGAGCTAAAGACGGGCCTGCGCTGACACCCTGTCGTGGTGCCTCACTGCCGCTCCGCGACGAGACCGACGCACCCACGCAGCAGGTTCTCCTGCGGGTCGACCTCCTTGGCGACAAGCGCGAACTCGGCCGTGCGCTCGTAGACCTGAAGTGGAAGGTTCCCGTCCGCTTCAGGACTTCCGCGCCCCAGAAGGACCAGCAGGCGGAAGTTCGTACCGGCGAGCAGCACGGCGGTGTCCTCCCCGACCGGGGAGCGCGAGAGCTCCCGCACCGCCTGCGCCTCCAGGTCGGAGCGGACCTGCGCCCCGAGGTCGCCCTCGCTGAGCATCACCCCCGCACCCCCGTCGAGCACACACCCGCGGAGCGCATCTGGCACCGGGTCGCGGTTGGCCGCGACGACGAGGACGAAGCCGACGGCCACGACCGCGAGCATCGCGAGCAGGCCGGCCAGCGCCCACTTCACGGCGCGACCGGCTCCGTCTTCGCCTCGTCGGCCTCGCGCAGCTGGCGCCGCAGGCCGACGAAGTAGTCCACGCCGGAGGCGAGCGTGACCGCGACGGTGAGATAGACCAGCACGTCGAGCCAGGTCGGCCTGGTGTCGATCGCGATGAGGAAGAAGACGCACGCGACCTGCACGGAGGTCTTGACCTTCCCCCACATCGCGGCGGAGACCACGACCCCCTGCTGGGCAACGGCCATACGTGTCGCGGTGACGAGGAACTCGCGCCCGAGGATCACGGTCGCCACCCACGCCTCGACCCGCTGCAGGGAGACCAGGGCCAGCAGCGCCGCGAGGATCAGGAGCTTGTCGGCGATCGGGTCCATCAGCTTGCCGAACGTGGTGATCAGCCCGTCGCGTCGGGCGAGGTACCCGTCCGCGTAGTCGGTGATCGAGGCGAGCGCAAAGACGATCGCGGCGATGACGTCCCCGTTCGCGGTCTCCTCCAGCAGCGCGACGACCAGCACCGGGACCAGGAGGATCCGCAGAACGGTCAGCACGTTCGGGGTGTTCATCTGCGTCACCGGCCCCCCATGGTGTCAGGAGTTGGTCAGCAGGCCGTCGGCCCGGCGAGCTGCCCGCGTGACACCGACGCTCGCGGCGACCACCAGCGCGATGGCGACGAGCTGCAACGCGCCCAGCGACTGGCCGAGCACGAGGAGCCCCGCCAGCGCCGCGACGCCCGGTTCGAGGCTCATCAGCACGCCGAACACGTTCGCCGGGATGCGCCTGAGTGCCTCGAACTCGAGCGAGTAGGGGATCACCGAGCTCAGCACCGCCACGCCGAAGCCCACGATCAGCAGCGTCGGATCGAAGAACGCGGTCCCCCCGCCGATCGCCCCGGGGACGAGCGGCACGAGCAGCGCGACGACCATCGCGAGGGTGACCCCGGCGCCGCCCTGGAAGCTCGGCCCGGCCGCCTGGGCCAGCAGGATGTAGGCGGCCCAGAAGAGCCCGGCCAGCGCGGCGAGCGCCAGCCCGAGCGTGTCGACCGAGGCGCCGCCCGGATTGGTGAGCAGGACGATCCCGACCGCTGCGAGCCCCGCCCAGAACAGGTCCGTGCGGCGTTTGGAGGTGAGCACCGCCACCCCGAGCGGGCCGATGAACTCGACGGTGACCGCGACCCCGAGCGGAAGCCGGTCGAGCGCCAGGTAGAACGTGAAGTTCATGAGCCCGAGCACGAGGCCGAAGGCGCCGATGAGGCGCAGCTGCGCGCGCTCGTAGGCGCGCGGGTCGGGCCGCCAGACCACGACGAGCAGGGCCGCACCGAAGAACAGCCGCAGCAGCGTCGCCCCGCTGGGGCCGAGCTCGTCGAACAGCGTGGTGGCCAGCGCGGCGCCGAACTGCACCGAGCCGATCCCGGTGATCACGAGGGCGACCGGCGGGACGCGGTCGATCGCCGAGGTGGCAGGAGCGGACACGGCGGGCATCATCACACTCGACCGTCCATCCTTTGCGAAAGGCAGCGTCCGTGAAGACCCGCACCCTCGGCCCGAACGGGCCCACCGTCTCCGCCCTCGGCCTCGGCTGCATGGGCATGTCCGCCTTCTACGGCGCCCGCGACGACGAGGAGTCGCTCAAGACCCTCAACCGCGCGCTCGAGCTTGGTGTGAGCTTCTGGGACACCTCGGACATGTATGGCCCGCACACGAACGAGCGGCTGCTCGCCCGCGTGCTCGATGGCCGTCGCGACGAGGTCTACCTGGCCACGAAGTTCGGGATCAAGCTCGATCCGGCCGATCCCCGCAAGCGCTCGATCGACGGCACGCCGGCGGACGACTACCGCCGCTTCTCACCCCGCTTCGAGGGCGAGAACTTCGAAAAGAACCTCACGGTGGTCGACGCGGTGAAGGACCTGGCCGACGACAAGGGCGTCACGCCCTCCCAGCTCGCGCTCGCGTGGGTGATGGCGCAGGGCGAGCACGTCGTCCCGATCCCGGGGACCAAGCGCGTGAGGTACCTGGAGGAGAACGCTGCGGCGGCCGAGATCGAGCTCGCCCCCGAGGA
>JACDAP010000079.1 GCA_013695395.1 Solirubrobacterales bacterium | reverse complement strand
GGCCTGGCCACGGCGGGAAGCGGCGACGTGCTGGCCGGGGTCTGCGGTGCGCTCCTGGCCGTCGGGCTCGAGCCGTTCGCCGCGGCGGTCGTCGCGGTGCAGCTCCATCTTCGTGCCGGGCAGCTGGCCGCCGAACAGGTCGGTGCCGCCCGCTCGGTGATGGCCTCCGACGTCATCGGGTGCCTCGGTCACGCCGGCGCCCCCGCCCGGCAGTAGCCTCCAGCGCGTGCAGACCGTCGCCGACATCATGGACGTGGCTCCCGTCACGGTGGCCCCCGAGACCTCGCTGGAGGCGGTGGTCTCGGTTCTCAAGGAGAATGAGGTCAACGGCGTCCCGGTGGTCAACGAGGGCGGCCGCTGCGTCGGGATCATCACCGAGGCCGACCTCGTCATCGGCGACGAGGACGGCGACCTCCACATCCCGCACTACATCGAGCTCTTCGGCGGGCTGATCTTCCTGGAGGGGATGCGTCAGTTCGAGGCCAAGCTGCGCAAGGCGACCGCGGCCACCGCGGAGGACCTGATGACCGCGGATCCTGTCACGATCGAGGACACCGCGACCGTCAAGGAGGCCGCCCACGTGATCTCGGCCAAGCACCACAACCGCCTGCCGGTCGTCCAGCACGGGCGCCTGGTCGGTCTGGTCACCCGGATCGACGTGCTCGACGCGCTGGCCCGCGCCGAGTAGGTCCGGTGACCGCGCTCGCCGGCGTCGTCGTCGGGGTCGGAGCTTGAGCCTGCGCGCCGAGGCGAGCATCGACGCGGCCGCGATCGCCGCGAACGCCGGTGTGTTGCGGGCCGCGGCGGCGCCACGGACTCTGCTCTGCGCGGTCGTCAAGGCCGACGGCTACGGGCACGGCGCGGTGACCGCGGCTCGCGCGGCGCGGAGTGACTGGCTGGCGGTGGCCACCGCGCAGGAGGCGGCGGGCCTGCGTGCGGCGGCGCTCACCGACGTGCGGATCCTGGTCATGGGGGCGCTCTCGCCGCCCGAACGGGCGATCGCCCTCGCGGCCGACGCCGACGTGGTCGCCTGGGAGCCGGAGTTCCTCGACGGGCTGCCGACCGACGCGCGCGTCCACGTCAAGCTCGACAGCGGCATGGGGCGCCTCGGCACCCGCTCGCCGGAGCAGGCCACCACCGTCGCCGAGCGGCTGGCTGACCGCGGGCAGCTCGCCGGGCTGATGACGCATTTCGCCACCGCCGACGATCCGGGCGACGACGGCTTCTTCGCCGCCCAGCTCGCCCGGTTCACCGACTGGGTCGAGCCGCTGCGCGCACGCTTCCTCGAGGCGGTCGTCCACGCCGCCAACTCGGCCGCGACGTTTCGCGAGCCCGCCGCCCACTTCGACATGGTGCGGGCGGGCGTCGCGCTCTACGGCCTGGACCCGGCAAACGCGGATCCCGCGACCCACGGCCTGCGCCCCGCCCTCTCCCTGCGGTCCTACGTCGGCGCCGTCAAGGCGTGCGCGGCGGGCGAAAGCGCCGGCTACGGACGCCGGTTCGTCTCCGAGCGCGACACGATGCTCGCGACGGTCCCGATCGGCTACGGCGACGGCTGGCGCCGCGGCCTGACCAATCGGGCGGAGGTCGTCGTCGGCGGCCGACGGTACGCGCAGGTCGGCACGGTCTCGATGGACAACGTCACCGTCGACCTGGGGCCGGGGCCGACCGACGTGCGCCCGGGTGACCCGGTGACGTTGATCGGCGAGGGCATCACCGCCGAGGAGGTCGCCCATCGCCTCGAGACCATCAACTACGAGGTGACCTGCGGTCTCACCGCACGCGTCATGCGGAGACCCGCATGAGCGCCGCCCTCGACGCCGCCCGGGAGCACCTGAGCGGGACGAACGCCTGGGTGGTGGGCGGCGCGGTCCGCGACCGGCTGCTCCACCGGCCGATCGACGACGTCGACCTCGTGCTCGAGGGTGACCTCAGGGCGGCAGCGCGACACCTCGCGGTCGCGGTCGGCGGGCCGGCTTTCGCGCTCTCGGACAGCTTCGGCGGCTGGCGGGTCATCGGTGAGGACCGCAGCTGGCATGTCGACCTGATGCCGCTCCGCGGCGGCTCGATCGAGGCGGACGTCGCGCTCCGCGATTTCACCGCGAACGCCATCGCCGAGCCGCTCGCGGGCGGCCCGCTCGTCGACCCGCACGACGGGGTCGGTGACATCGCGGCGCGGCGGCTGAGGATGGTCTCGGCGGCGGCGTTCGCGGACGATCCGCTCCGGGTGCTCCGCCTGGCGCGGTTCGCCTGCGAGCTCGGCCTCGAGCCCGACCCGGACACGCTCGTCGCGGCACGCAACCACGCT
>JACDAP010000062.1 GCA_013695395.1 Solirubrobacterales bacterium | reverse complement strand
CCGGTGCCCAGGATCAGCGAGGCGTTCCACACCTTCAGCATCCCGCGGCGCTCCTGGATCATCACCGAGTGCACGAAGGCCGTGCCGGTCAGCCAGGGCAGCAGCGAGGCGTTCTCGACCGGATCCCAGGCCCAGTAGCCGCCCCAGCCGAGCTCGGCGTAGCTCCAGCGGGCGCCCAGGAGGATGCCGATGCCGAGGAAGAGCCAGGCGGCCAGCGCGAAGCGACGGGTGGCGGCGATCCACTCGGCGTCGACGCGGCGGACGATGAGCGCGCCGACCGCGAAGGCGAACGGGATCGTGAAGAGCGTGTAGCCCGAGTAGAGGAAGACCGGGTGGGCGAGCATCCCCGGGTTGCGCAGCAGCGGCTGCAGGCCGGTCCCCTCGCTGGGCGGCATCGCCGAGACGGCGAACGGGTTCGCCGAGAACACCAGGAGCGCGGCGAAGAAGCTCGCGAAGACGAGCAGGCAGGCGGTGGCGTACGGCGTGACGTCCCGCATCCGGTGCCGCGTGGTGAACAGGACGATGCTCGACCACATCGACAGCAGCAGGATCCACAGCAGCAGCGAGCCCTCCTGCGAGGACCACGCGGCGGCCGCCTGGTAGTACCAGGGCGTCGTCGTCGAGGAATGCGAGGCGACGACGTCGAAGGCGAAGTTCGAGGTCAGGAACGCGTGCTCGAGCACCCCGAAGGCGACGGCGGAGAGCGCGAAGACGCCGTAGACGGCGCGTCGGCCGGAGGTGACCCAGTCGCGTCGGCGCGCGCGGGCGCCGTAGATCGAGGCCCCGACGCCGTAGACGGCGACGAGCAGGGCCAGCGTCAGGCAGGCGCGACCCAGGACCTCCATGGCTCAGCTGGGCGTGGCTTCGTACTTCGAGGGGCACTTCGTCACGAGCGAGTCCTTCTCCCCGACGAAGCCGGTGCCGTCCTTGCGGACGGTGATGATGACCTCGCGGCCCTCGCGGAACGGGTCGGGCACGGCGCCCGTGTAGCTGACCGGCACCGAGGCCTCCCCCTTGCGGTCCCGCACGCGGAACTCCATCGTCGAGCCGTTACGCGTGATGCTCCCGTCCTGCACCTTGCCGGTCAGCTCGTACGTCTGTCCAGCGACCGCCGAGGCCATGAGGCGGCTCGGATCGACCGCCTCGCTCGAGGTGTTGAAGCTCGTGTAGACGAGCGCCGCCAACAGCAGGACGGCGGCGCTGAGGGCGACGACGAGGCGGGTCTTGCGCTTGCGAGAAGGGTCCATGAGCGATTTCGAGTATCGCAAACAAGGTGGCATGCCCGCAGGGGTTCGGGGCGAAACGGCGAACTCGTCGCTCAAGCGCAACCCCGGCCCCGTCGAAGGGTTCTCCATGTCGAACGCCATGAGCCTGCATCCCACGCGTCCCGAGCCTCCCCTCCACCACCACGCGGCCAGCGCCGCCGACACCTCCCGGGCCGCCGAGCGGCGCCTGCGGAACTCCGGCGGGCCGATGGACTCCGAGCTGCACGCGTGCCGCTGCGGTGCCGTCTTCCCCGCGCGGCCGACGACCTCGGTGTCCTGCCCGCTCTGCGGGATCCACCAGGCTTGGTAGCACCCGGGTAGCGTGAGCGGCGCGATGTCGCTCGGCACCCGTCTCACCGCAGGCACCCTGATCGTCCTCATGGCGGTCGGCTCGGTCGTCCTCTGGCTCGGGATCCCGTTCGGCTGGATCTACCTCGCCTCGCAGCTGGTCGAGAGCTCGCAGCCGACCCTCGGCCCGTACGTGATGGTGCTGATCGGGATCCCGGTGACAATGGTGATCCTCGGCAAAGGCCTCTCGACGCTCAATCGAACATACGGCCAGGTCACCGGCACCACCCCGCACGTCCACATCCATGCGCCCTGGCTGCGCTCGATGCGCGGGGCCAGCGACGAGGGCCAGCCGCGCACGATCCTCGACGTGGTGATGGTCCTGAGCGTCGGGGTCGCGCTGCTCTGCCTGGGCGTCTGGTTTTTCTTCTTCGCGGAAGGGGGAGGGATCTGAGATGGCGACCGCCGAACTCACCGTGATCTCGATGGGCCGCGCGGACGTCAGCGCGAGCACCTACGTCGCGGAGATCCAGCGGCGGCTGGCCGCCCAGTCGAAGGTCGCCTACGAGATGCACGCGATGGGCACGAACCTCGACGGCAGCGTCGAGGACATCCTCGCCCTGGTCGCCGAGCTGCACGCGGTGCCGTTCGAGCTCGGGATCCCGCGCGTCTACTCCGTGCTCAAGCTGGACGAGCGGCGCGACAAGGAGACCTCGCTGGGCGCGAAGGTCGAGAGCGTCCGCGCGCTGCTGGATCCGTAGCGGTCGACCTTCTGCGGGCATGACGACCAAAAGGTCGACCGACTCAAGGTCCCGGACCGACCGGACGAAACGCCGCGGGCTCCGTGCGGAAGCGGGCTACGGGAATCGAACCCGTCTCTCGAGCTTGGGAAGCTCACGTTCTACCGATGAACTAATCCCGCGCGAAGTCGCATTCTAATGGCCCGACGGAAAGGGGCTGTCATCCTGAGGGCAGATGAAGCGTCCGGGGGTGATCGTCATCGCGGTGCTCGGCGCCCTGCTCGCCGGACTGCTG
>JACDAP010000055.1 GCA_013695395.1 Solirubrobacterales bacterium | reverse complement strand
GGCTCGGGGCGCAGGGGGTGGGGCTGCGGAAGACGGGGACGAACCGCTGCACGCGGTGGTTCTCGCGATCGGCCACCGCGACGGTGCCGTCGCAGGACACCTCCACCCCGCCCGGACGGATGAACTCCCCGTTCTCGGTGCCCGTCCGGCCCCAGGCGAACAACGGGAACCCCTCGCGCGTGTAGACCTGCACGCGATCGTTGTTCGTGTCGGCGACGTACACGCGGCCCGTGGCGTCGACGTCGATCCCCGAGGGGAACTGAAGCTGCCCCGGCCGCGTCCCGAAGCCGCCGAAGGTCTGCAGGAACGCACCGGCCGCATCGAGATGCACGATGCGATGGTTGCGACGGTCGGCGATGTAGACGTGTCCGTCCGGGCCGACGGCGACGTCCGCGGGCTGGCGGAGCGCCGGTTCCCCCGAGCCCAGCTCCGGTCCGGTCGACCCGAGCGGCCGCCCGTCGGCCGCGACGTGCACGACCCGGTCGTTGCCGGTGTCGGCGGCCCACACCGTGCCGTCGGGGGCCACGTCGATCCCCTCGGGCCCGGACAGCTGCCCCGGCCCGGTCCCGAAGCGGCCGTGGACGCCGAGCACCTTCCCCCGGTAGGAGCGGTGGACCAGTCGCGAGTTGGTCGTGTCGGCGATCCACAGGTCGAAGGCCGAGCCGACCGCGACCCCGCGCGGGGTCTGCAGCTTCTCGGCCCCGCGACCGATCGCCCCCTGGGTCCCGAGCGCGTCGCCGGTGGGCGAGAACGTCTGGACGCGCGAGTTCAGCCAGTCGGCGACCACGAACCCGCCGTCGGGGAGCGCGGCCACGTCGGTCGGGCGGATGAACTGTCCGGCGGCCCGGCCGTCGCGGCCGATGAGCCGCTGGAGGCGACCGGTCGGGGCGAAGACGGAGATCCGCCCGTTCGCCGTGTCGGCCACGTAGATCGAGCCGGATGCGTCGGCGGCGATGCCGCGCACGTAGGCGAGCTGCCCGGGAGCACGGCCGAAGCCCGCGCCGATGGTGCGCACGAATCGGCCCTTGACGGTGAACTTCGTGACGCGGTGGTTGAGGTTGTCGGCGACGAAGACGCTCCCGTTCGGGTCGGTGGCCACGTCGTACGGGTTCTCCATCTGGCCGGGGCCGCGGCCCTTCCCCTTCCCGATCTGGCGCCGGTAGCTGCCGTCGGCGTTCAGCACGACGATCCGGTGGTTGCGGTTGTCGGCCACGTAGACGGCCCCGTCGCGGCGGACCGCGATCCCCTGCGGGGTGGCGAAGCGCCCCGGCCCTGAGCCCTTGCTGCCGAACGCCCGCGGGTTGGTGCCGTCGAGGTCGAAGCGCTGGACGCGGTCGTTGCCCGTGTCGGCGATCCAGACGCTGTCCCGGGAGACGGCGATCCCGCCGGCCGCGCCCTGACCGGGGATCCGTCCGGCCTGGAGTCGGAGCTCGCCGACGTCTCGCCCGCCGCCGCCGAACTCGCCGAGGTAGCCGCCGTCGGAGGTGAAGCGTTTGACCCGGTTGCGTGAGGCGTCGAGGACGTAGACCGTCTCGTCGGGTCCGAGGGCGATCCCGCCGACGGCGCCGACCTGGTCGTCCGCCCCGTCGAAGGAGCCGAAGGTCAGCTCGAAGCTCCCGTCGGCCGCGAAGCGCTGGATACCCCGCGTGTACTGATCGGCGACGAACACCTTCCCGTCCTTGGCGACGGCGACCGCCTGGGGGAGCCGGAGCACGCCGCCTCCGCGTTCGCTCGTGACGGCCACCGATTCGTACGGGCAGACCGCGGAACCCGGGCAGGTCTCGCGCGGCACCGACTCGGTGAGTCCGGGGGACAGCCCCTGCGCGCTGGCGAGCGCCGGCGTCAGCGCGCACGCGGCGAGCAGTGCCGCGGTGAGGGTCCCGCCTCGTTGACGCCGCCCGCCCATCAGAGGGAACGTAACGGGACGGCGCCATCGGGGTCGCAATTACATGGCGATCTTGCGCAGGAGCGCGACGAGTTGCTGCTGCTCGGAGGCGTCGAGCCGCGCGAAAGCCTCGGGGGTCTCGGCCATCCGTTCGCCCACCTGCCCGCGCAGCTCGGTGCCCGCGGCGGTCAGGTGGAGGTGCTTGACGCGCCGGTCGTGCGCGGCGGGCCGGCGCTCGACCAGGCCACGTGCCTCCAGCCGGTCGACGATCCCCGTGACGTTCGAGTTGTCGCAGTGCAGGAGCCCGGCGAGCGTGCTCATCGGCAGCGGGGTCTCCGATTCAAGGTGGCGCAGGGCCCACATCTGCGGCGGGGAGAGCCCGAGCTCGGCGGCGATCGCGAGCGTGTGTCCGCGGCGGGCCATCATCACCTGGCTGAGCAGGGTCCAGAGCTCGGTGGCGGAGTCGGTGGCGCGCATGCCTGCCGGGGACGGTACTTCGCCGGGTCGATCAAGCGATCCGCACGGGGTCGCCAACCCGGATCCGCGCGGGACCGCGGGCCCGCGCGTTCATCCCGAAGAGCCCGCCGTGCTCACGGGTCAGGTGGCGCAGAAGCGGCGCGAACTTCTCCTGGGTGTCGGGATCCCGGGTCGGGATCACGCAACGCACGCACGGGTGGAGCAGGTCGAAGGTCGCCTCGCCGACGGTGAGGACGCGCCCCTCCCACCCCTCCTCCGCGAACGCCTCCGCGTCGAGGCGGACGTGGACGTTGGTCCGCCAGCGGCGCAGGTCGAGCGCGCGGCCGAGCTCGGCTTCGACCGCGTCGTGGGTGGCCTGCGTGGTGATCAGCAGCGAGGCGGGGAGGTCTGGCTGGCCGCGCGGGTTCGTGCGGAGCTCCACCGTGCGCCCGAGCTCCTCGGCGAGTGCGCCGGGGAGCTCCGGATCCTCCCAGGCGAAGGTGCGCCCGTCGGGCGCGGTGAGCTCGGGCGAGCGCAGCGCGCCGTGCGTCCCGTCCCAGGCGCCGTAGCCCGCCCGCCAGGCGAGCAGCCGTGGCGCCTGGCGCGCGGTGAGCTGACGCGGCGCGCCTCGATGGACGTCGTAGAGCACGTGGGCGCGGTCGCCCGCCACGCCGTCGCGGGTGAGCGCGAAGGAGTCCACGGGCTCGCCGCCCATGGACTTGACGGGCCAGCGGTGGAGCGAGCGGACCGTCCCGGCGGCGCTCACCACAGCCGCGTCGTATAGCTCTCGTCGAGGATCGCCTCGACCTCCTCCAGGCTCGTGCCGTCCGCACGCGCCGCGCGCAGCATCCTCGCCGGGGAAGGGAGGTCCTCCGCCGCCGGCCAGCTCTCCGGCTCCCAGACCCGCGAGCGGATCATCGCCTTGCCGCACTGGAGGAACGCGACCCGGACGCGCAGCCCGACCGCGAGCTCCGCGGTGCGGCCCGGGACGTCGACGGCGCGGAGGATCGCCGGGTCCCGCGTGAGGTAGGCGGTGCCGTCGATGCGGAGCGTCTCGCGCAGGCCGGGGATGCACGCGAGGAGCCCGACCTCGGGGTTGGCGAGGATGTGGCGGAAGGCGTCCAGGCGCCGGTTACCGGTCAGGTCCGCCCAGGCGATCCGGCTCGGATCGAGCATCCGCACGAACCCGGCCGGGCCACCGCGGGGGCTGACGGTCGGCCGTCCGCCTGGGCTGCTGGTGGCGAGCATGACCAGGGGCGACCGCGCCAGGAACGCGGCGCAGTGCTCGTCGAGCGCCTCGAGCTCCTTCGCCCAGGCGCGGGGCGGCGGCTCCGGGTACCCGCCCGCACGGAGCTCCTCCTCCGAGGTGACGAGGTGGGTGAACGGACCGTCGGTCACGGTGCGGAGGCTACGGAAGCCCGGGCTCAGCCGAGATCCGCACCGCCCACCGCGGTGCGGAGAACCGCGAGATCCGAGGCCATCGCGTCGACCGTCGCGCGCATCGACTCGAGCGCGGTCGGGTCGCCCTCGTCGGCGACCATGAGCGCCGCGCGGCACTCCCCGAGCTTCTCGGCCAGGGCGTCGAGGCGGGCGTGGGCGTCGGCGGTGTCGAAGGTGACCATGGGCGGCGCCTACCCCGTGCGGGCGCAGGAGTAGCGTTGCCGACCATGCCTGCGCTCGCGGATCTGCCCAGCCCGGTCCGGATGCCGCTCCCCGCGCAGGCGCTGGCCTGGCTCACGCGGCCCGTGCCGTTCCTCATGCGTCAGCACCGCGAGCACGGCGACGTCTTCACCATGCGCTTGCCCAACGAGGGCCCGTGGGTCATGCTCGCCCACCCCGACGCGGTCCGTGAGGTCTTCACCGGCGACCCGAACCTGCTCCTCGCCGGCGAGGGCAACCGCATCCTGCTCCCGATTCTCGGCGCCCGCTCGGTCCTCCTGCTCGACGGGCCAGAGCACCTGCGCGAGCGGCGGCTACTGCTGCCTCCGTTCCACGGCGAGCGGATGCAGCGCTACGGGGCGCTGATGCGGGAGATCGCCGAGGCGGAGATCGCGACCTGGCCTCGCGGAGCGACCTTCCCGCTCGCGCCGCGGATGCAGGCGGTGACGCTCGAGATCATTCTCGGCGCGGTCTTCGGCCTGCGGACCGGGGAGCGGCTCGAAGCCCTGCGCACGGCCCTGCGTGACCTGCTCGACCTCGTCGGCACCCCGGCCGCCTTCGGGCTGATCGTCACGCTCGGACCCGAACGGGCGGTCCGCCTCCCCTTTTTCCGGCGGGTCCTCGAGCCGGTTGACCGGCTGATCCGCGAGGAGATCCGCGCGCGGCGTGCCGCCGGCGACCTGGAGGCGCGCGAGGACATCCTCTCGCTCCTGCTTCAGGCCACCGACGAGGCGGGGGACCCCATGGGCGACACCGAGCTTCGCGACGAGCTCGTCACCCTCCTGGTCGCCGGTCACGAAACCACCGCGACCGCGCTCTCCTGGGCGGTCGAACGACTCCTTCGCACCCCCGGATCGATGGAGCGCATCCGCGACGAGGAGGGCTCGGCCTACCTCGAGGCCGTCTGCCACGAGACGCTCCGGCTGCGGCCGGTCCTGCCGCTCGTGGTCCGCAAGCTGAAGGAGCCGATGCGGATCGCCGGGCACGACCTCCCGGCCGGAGTGAAGGTCGCGCCGTGCATCACGCTCGTCCACCGGCGCCCGGAGCTCTACCCGGATCCGCACGTCTTCCGTCCTGAGCGCTTCCTCGGCGTCAAGCCCGGCACCTACACGTGGATCCCGTTCGGCGGTGGGGTCCGGCGCTGCCTGGGGGCGGCATTCGCGCTGTTCGAGATGCAGGCGGTGCTGAAGGCGATCGCGGGGCGGACCGAGCTGCGCGCCCCCGATCCGGCGCCCGAGCACACGCTGCGCCGCTCGATCACCTTCGCGCCCGACCGGGGTGCCGAGGTGGTGCTCGCGGGCTGAGGGGCAGGTCGTGCCACGAGGGTAAGCGAGGCGCGTGCACTAGAGTGTGTAGTCGTGCACTCGAATGACACGTCGCCCGACGAGCTCGCCGCGCGGGTCGGTCGCCTGATCCGCGGCCACCGTCTCGCGCAGGAGCTCTCGGTCGCCGATCTGGCCGAGCGCAGCGAGCTCTCGCGTACGATCCTCGCGCGCATCGAGCGCGGCGAAGGCAACCCGTCGATCGCGACACTCTGGGCGGTCGCCCGCGCGCTCGCCCTGCCGCTCGGGGACCTGCTCGTGGACGCACCGGCGCCGCGGACCCGCCTCATCCGAGCGACCGAGGGCGACGCGATCCCCGATCCCTCCGGCATCGTCGGGCGGCTGTTGCACACCGACGGTCGTGCACGTCGCAGCGAGCTGTTCGCCATCGAGTTGCCGCCGGCAGCCGAGCGGCTCGGCCCGCCGCACCTGCCTGGCGTGGAGGAGGTCGTGGTGATCACGGCGGGGAGCGCCGAGGTGGGACCGGCGGGCGCCCTCGAGCGGCTCGGCCCGGGCGACGCACTGTGGTTCGCGGCCGACGTCGAGCACGTCTACCGCACCCGTGGCCGGGGCACCTGCCACCTGCTGGACTTCATTCTCTACCCGCCGGTGGAGCCTTGAGTGCCGACGGCCGCCCCGTGGGCATCCTCGGCGCGAACTCCGCGACGGGAACCCCCGCGGCCGTCTCCGGGGGGAGCAGCCAGCCGATCCTCGCCGGTGCGGTGGCCGCCGTGGTCGGCTTCGCGAGTACCTTCGCGGTCGTGCTCGCCGGGCTGCGCGGGGTCGGAGCGTCGCCGTCGCAGGCGGCCTCAGGGCTCTTCGCCGTCTGCGCCGTCATGGCCGTGGCGAGCGCCGGACTGAGCCTGCGCACGCGGATGCCGATCCTGCTCGCCTGGTCGACCCCGGGCGCAGCGTTGCTGGTGGGGGCCGGGCCGGTGAGCGGCGGGTACGCGGCGGCCGTCGGGGCCTTCATGGTGTGCGGGGCCCTGCTCGCGCTCGCCGGGCTGTGGGGCGCGCTCGGCAAGGCGATCGCCCGCATCCCGATCCCGGTCGCCAGCGCCATGCTCGCGGGGGTGCTGCTACCGCTGTGCCTGGCGCCGGTCCGCGCCGCGGTGGATATTCCGGCTGCGGCAGGGCCGGTGATCGCGACCTGGGCGCTGCTGAGCGTGCTCGCCCGGCGCTGGGCGGTCCCGGGAGCGCTCCTCGCGGCGATCTTCGTGGTCGTCGCCTTCGAGCCGCTCGAGGCCGGGCCCACCGGGGCGCTCCCGGTGCTTGACGGCGTGGTCCCGTCGCTCAGCGTCGGCGCGCTGCTCGGCGTCGCGCTTCCGCTCTTCGTGGTCACGATGGCCTCTCAGAACGTCCCGGGCATGGGGGTCCTGGTCGCCAACGGGTACCGGCCGCCGCTGCGCCCGATCCTCGCGACGACCGGCGGGACGACCGTCCTCGGTGCCCCCTTCGGCGTCTTCGCGGTGAACCTGGCCGCGATCACCGCCGCGCTCGTCGCCGGCCCGGAGGCCCACCCGGACCCGGCCCGTCGATGGGTCGCTGCTGTGGCCAGCGGGGCGACCTACCTCGTGCTCGGCCTGAGCGCGGGGCTCGCCACGGCGCTTGTGACCAGCGCGCCGGACGGGCTGATCGAGGCGGTCGCCGGGCTCGCCCTGCTGGGCGCGCTCGGTGGTTCGCTCAGCGCCGCACTGGAGGCACCCGAGCACCGGGAGCCCGCTGTGGTCACGTTCGTCGTGAGCGCCTCCGCGATCACGACCTTCGGCCTCTCCTCCGCGTTCTGGGGACTCGCCGCCGGCCTCACGCTGATGGGGCTCCAGCGGGTGCGCGCGGTGCGTCCGCCCCGGGCGGCCGAGGGCAGCGCGGCGGCGGAAGCACCCGCGGCTCCGGCGAGCCCGGCGTGAAGGCTGGGTGCTTGCCGCCGCCGGGCGCCAACCCCTGTGAGGGAACTTCCGTGG
>JACDAP010000033.1 GCA_013695395.1 Solirubrobacterales bacterium | reverse complement strand
GTGCTCCTCTGGTGGAATGGGACGAGGGCCCGGCGGTAGGCCGGGCCTTCGCAGTGCGGATGCCGGATCGTGCGGGCCCGCCGGGGCGGGCGAGCGATCAGGCGTTGGCGAGCTCGCGCTCGGTGGTCTTCAGGACGCCGGCGCGATCCTTGTGGGTCCGCTCGTAGGAGCGGACCTTCTTGGCCAGCTCGTCGTCGCCCGCAGCGAGCGCGGTCTGCACGTCGGCGGCCGTCAGCTCGTCGTAGCCGGCCCACGGCTCGTCGCCGCGCAGGGACGTGATGCGGCTCAGGACCGTGCTGCGGTCCTGGTTCTTGCGCTCGTACGCATCGGTCTTCGCCAACTCGATCTGCGAGAGCTCGCTGAGCTTCGCGGTGATCTCCTCGACGGTCAGCTGGTCGTATCGCGCGATAGCGAGATCGCCCTCCGAGGCCAGCGCGCCCTTGATCTGGCCTTCGGCCTGCGCGACCCCGGGGACCTTGCGGGCCTGGCGCGCGGAGCGCTTGGCCTTCGTCGTGGTCTTGCGTGCGGCGGTCTCGGTCCGCTTGGTGGCCTTGCGGACGGCGTCGGCGGCACCCGTGGTGGTCGGGTCGTAGGAGTGATCGCCCTTGACGTCGGCGCGCACGACGGCATCGGTCAGCTTCGGGATCTCACGGAGGACCCGCTCGAGCATCTTCTGCTCGTCGGCGAGGATCGAGGCGGCCAACGCGGCCGTGTCGTCGTCGCCGACGTCACGAGCCAAGCGCTCGATCGCGGTGTACGTTGCGATCTCGAGCGCCTCGGACGCGCATGCGTCCTTCGCGTTCTTGAGCACCTTCTCCTCCCCGCCGGAACCCCGGATCAGGTTCAACGGCGTCTTGCCGAGCGCCACGACCTGTCCGACGACCGTCTCGGCCACCCCGACGACGATCGACAAGGGATTGGAGCCCTGATCGAGCTGCTGCAGGCGCCGGCCGACACGCTCGGCGTGGGCCTGCGTCTCGTCCAGGTGCTTCTCCAGACCCGTGCGGTAGGAGCCGCGGGGCGTCATGGCGATCTGCGCCTGCAACACGCGCACGAGGGCCTGCTCGCTGGCATGCGCCTCGTTGAGGTACTGGACGACCTTCTTCTGCGCTGCGTTCATACGGTGACTCCGATCCAGGTGAAGGGTCCCAGGCGAGGTGCGGCCTGGGACGGTGTGGAGCGCCGGCGCGGTGGGTCGATCAGCCGAGCGCTACTGATGGGTGTGCCCGAGACGGGCCACGTGAACCACGATCTGCGTGCGGACCGTCACACATAGGCCGGACCCTGACAATGGTGGCGATCAACGCTCGATAATGCCGCTTATGTAATCCAGAGAGGGAAGAGGGACTCACCCCGCGCGCGACCGGTCGCTCGTTCATACGCGGATCACCGCCAGGCCGAGGACGCCCTCCAGGGAGTCGAAGTCGTCGTCCTGGGTGACGACCGGGAGCGCGTTGGCGACCGCGGTCGCGGCGACCCAGAGGTCGTTGACGTTCACCCGCCGGCGCTGCTCGTGGAGGTGGACGCGGAGATGCGCCCACGCCGCGGCGACGTCGGCGTCGATCGGGAGCACCTCGACATCGGCGAGCGCCTCGATGGTGGCCAGGCGCCGGGCGCGTGTTTCGAGGTTCGTCGCAGCCAGGACGCCGGCCTGCAACTCGGCGATCGTGATCGGGCAGACCACGCTTTCCTCCGGTAGCGCCTCGGCGTTCAACGGGCGGGCGGTCTCGAGCGCGATGAAGACGCTCGTGTCCAGCAGGCCCCGCGCCGGGGGTGCCATCAGCGGATCGGGCCGAGCTCGTCGGTGCTCTCCCCGGACAGCTCCTCGAGTTCGCGTCGCAGTCCGGTGTCGGCCTGGGCGATCGCCAATCGCCGCACCAGCTCGGCTCGGCTGATCGGCCGTCGACGCGCTGGGCGCACCGGGATGAGCTCGGCCACCGGGCGACCACGGGAGGTGATCGTCACCGGCTCCCCACCCTCGACCCGACGCAGCACCTCAGCCGTCTGGTTCCGTAGCTCCCGGGCCGCGACGTCAGTCATGCGACGAACGTAGCACTCACGTAGCCGTTGGTGTCGTCATCACCCGACGCGCGAGCGACACGAGGCCCCGCGACCGAGCACCGTCATTCGACCGTCGTTCTACAGGTCGGTGAACGATCGCTCGACGGTGCACTGCGAAACGGTCTTCACGCGACTTGACTGCGGCGCCGCGAAAGATGAGGGGTCCCCCCTCATGCGAGATGGGCGACGGCGCGTCAGAGTGCGCAGCATGCTCACCGCTCTCCGCCTGCTGGCGCTCCCAGCCTGCTTGGCCGCCATCGTCGTCGTCGTCCCGGCCGCCCAGGCCGCCCCGATCCTCGGCGCTCCCGTCACCACGACGACCGTCGACAAGCCGGAAGGCGTCGTTCTCGCCGACGTCAACGAGGACGGCTTCGACGACGCGATCGTCGGGAACCGCGACCAGCAGGCTGTCCAGATCTTCCGCGGCAGCGCCGCGGGACTCGGCTCCTCCACGCTCCACGAGATCGGCAGCAACATCCCGGCCTGGGTCACGACCGGTGACATGAACGGCGACAGCCACGTCGACGTCGTCGTCGCCTCCGTCCTGGGCGGGCTGAACGGCAAGATCGCGGTGCTCCTCGGCGACGGGTCCGGCGCCTTCGCTCCCGCGACCGGCTCACCGTTCGCCATGGGCACCGACGGGCCTCTGTCCCAGGACGCTCTGAAGGTCGCCGACATCACCGGCGACGGCAACCCGGACGTCGTGACGGGCGAGGACTCGAGCCTCGTCGTCCTCCCGGGCAACGGGACCGGCGCGCTCGGAGCCCCTGTGGTCACCAGCATGATGTTCACCGCGCTCAAGGGCATCGCGATCGGCGACTTCATCGGGGACAGCCGGCCCGACGTGCTGACGTCGTCTCCGGAGCCCGGGAACGCCGAGCTGTTCCACAACGTCGGCGGGACGTTGATGTTCGACCAGATCATCACGACGGCCGGCGACCGCATCGTCGCCGGGAACGTCGACGGCGTCGGCCGCCCGGACGCGATCTTCTCCCGGATCGCCGGCAACAACCTGAGGGTCGCGCTCTCGAGCGGGGACGGATCGTTCAACCCGCTCATTCAGGAAGAGGCGTCGATGTTCTTCGTCGCCGGAATGGCGCTCGGTGACCTCGATGCCGACGGCATCAACGACCTCGCGGTCGGGGGCAAGGACCAGGTGGACGTCCTGCGCGGCAACGGCCTCGGCGCTTTCGACGCGTTCGACGCGCCGATCGAGGCGATCGGCTCCCCGGACGAGGTTGCGTTCGGCGACGTCGACGGCGACGGGCAGACCGACCTCGTCTTCACCAACCCCGTTCCCGACGAGCTGACGCTCGCCCGGAACCTCCAGACCGTCACGTCGACCGGTCCGGCGAGCGTCGACTTCGGGCGTGGCTCGGTACCCGGTGGCAGCTTCGTCGAGCGGAAGGTCACGTTGGCCGCGGCCGGACCGGGCTTCTACCGCACCTCGGGCGCGTCTGTTGCCGGCTCGTCCGGCGTCAGCATCGTCGCCGACGGCTGCAAGGGCGAGCGACTGCGCGTCGGCTCGACCTGCGACATCGTGCTGCGGCTCACCCCCGCGGCGACCGGGGAGATCGGCGGGAACCTGATCGTCACCGACAACAGCGAAGCCGGCTCCAGGTCGATCGCGTTGACCGGGTTCGTCGCCGTGCCCACGGGCATTTCGCCGACGCCGACGCCGGCCCCGAAGCCCACGCCGACGCCCGCGCCGGACAAGACCCGGCCCGTCGTCTCCAAGCTCTCGCTGAGCCCGGCGACGTTCGCGGTCGCCAAGGGCGCCACCGCGAGGCGCGCGGGCGTGAAGCAGGGGACGAGGATCCGCTTCACGCTCAGCGAGTCCGCCCGCGTGACGCTGACGTTCGAGCGGCGGACCGCCGGGCTACGGCGCGGCAGGAGGTCGTGCGTCAAGCCGACCGCCAAGCTCCGCAAGGCCAGGGCGAGGAAGTGCGTGCGGTACGTCCGTGACGGCACCATCGTGCGCACATCCCTGCCGAAGGGCGCGAGGGCGATCGCCTTCACCGGCCGGATCGGCAAGAAGGCCCTGAAGCTCGGCCGCCACCGTGTGACGATCAGCGCTCGCGACGCCGCCGGCAACACGACCAAGACGCCGCCGCGCAAGACGTTCCGGGTGGTGCGGACGCCGAAGAAGAAGTAGGCCGGGTAGAACGGACCGTCGTCCCGGCGTGGCTGCTACCCCGGGACGACGGGCTGCGCGACGACCCGTGCGATGACGACCGAGGTGGCCCGGCGGCGGCGCCGCAGGGATAGGCTCCCGTTGGTGGGATCTCTTCGGGTGTCGGCAGCAACGTGCGCGTGCGTGTTCGTCCTGGGCGGGTGCGGGGGCAGCGGCGCGGAGAACGAGGTCGCGACTGCAGCACAGGCCACGCCACCGACCGTGACCGCGACGCCGCGGCCGATCGCCGACAACGCGGAGGCCGACGAGAGCTTCGCCACCGACGCCAGCGTGGAGCTGACCGAGAAGGCACCGAAGCCGGGCGCGGTGGGCAAGGCGGCCGAGACGCTCGCGAAGGCGCAGCTCATCTCCCCCGGCGCGCCGAGCGATGAGGAGATCGCCCGCGAGCTCAAGCAGATGGACGCAGCCGTCGCCGCCGAGGGAAGCGGGCGCGGTCGCGGTGCGCGCGGGCTCACCCTGGGGAGCGACGGCACTGCGACCCCTGGCCCCGGCACGCCCGAGGTCGTCAAGCGCGTGATCGCCGGCGCCAACGCGATCGCGAAGTTCCCCTACGTCTACGGCGGCGGCCACGGCTCCTTCGTCGACACCGCGTACGACTGCTCGGGCTCGCTCAGCTACGCGCTCGCCGCCGGCGGGCTGCTCGACGTGACGAAGACCTCCGGGGAGCTGGCCCGAACCGGCGAGAAGGGGCCCGGTGAGTGGATCACGATCTACGCGAACGCCGGCCACACCTTCATGGTCGTCGACGGTCTGCGCTACGACACGAGCGGCCGCGGCGGCCCGCTCGGCAGCCGCTGGAATGCGAGCCCCCGCTCGACCAAGGGCTTCCAGGTCACCCACCCGCCGGGTTTCTGACGGGCACGGTCGGGGGTGCCGGCCGCCCTACGCGCCCGATGATCTAGGCTCGGCCGTCCATGCCAGAGGATCCGGGTACGACGCCCCGCCTGCCCGATCTCGCCGACCCGCACGAGGTCGCCACCGCACTCGTGCGCAGTCTCGCCGACGGGCTCTACGTCGTCGACGCCGAAGGCCGGCTCGCGATGCTCAACCCCGCCGGGGAACGGCTGCTCGGCTACTCCGAGGCCGAACTCCTCGGGCGAGGCATGCACGCCCAGATCCACCACCCGGACCACCACGGGGCACCGCAGCTGGAGGTGGACTGCGGCCTGCTCGGGGTGCTGAAGAGCGGCGGCACCACCCGCACCGAGTCGGACTGGTTCACCCGCGCCGACGGGCGGGTGATCGAGGTCGCCTACAGCTCGGCCGCCATTCTCCGCAAAGGCACGGTGACCGGTGCGGTCGTCGTCTTTCGCGACGTCACCGCGCGGAGCGCGGTCGAGCAGCGCGCCCAGCAGCTCACCCTGGAGCGGACCGAAGCCGGTGAGGAGTGGCAGCGGAACCTGCTCCCTACCCATCTCGCGGAGATCCCTGACGTCGACATCGCGGTCAGCTTCAGGCCCGTCGGTGACAACGCGCTCGTCGGCGGCGACTTCTACGACGTCATCCCGAGCGGCGACGGTCATCTGCTCGTTCTCGGCGACGTCTGCGGCAAGGGACCGGGGGCCGCCGCGATCGCTGCCATGGTCCGCTACCTGCTCCGCGGCGCCGCCGACCGCGGGGTGGATCCCCGCGCGCTGCTCACGCTCGTCAACGACGAGCTGCTCGCCCACCCTTCGCATCGCTTCTGCACGCTGGTGCTCGCCTTCCTGGTGGCCCGTGACGACGGTCGCCTGCAGGCGACGGTCAGCTGCGCCGGGCACCCGCAGCCGGTGTTGTCGCGGGCCGACGGTCGGCCGGAACTGGTCGGCGGCGCGGGCGCTCTCCTCGGCGTCTTCGCGACCCTGCCGGTCGCCTCCGAGGAGGTCGTGCTGGAGCCGGGTGACCGCCTGGTGCTCTTCAGCGACGGGCTGACGGACGCGGGTCGCGTGAGCGACCGCCCGGAGGTCTCGGCGATGCTGGCCGGGCACGCCGACCGGACGAGCGCCGAGACGGTCAGCCACCTCGAGCAGGTCGCCGGCGTGGTTGAGGTCGAGAATCTGCCCGACGACGTGGCGATCCTCGTCGCCCGGCTCCTGCCGGCCGGGGGTCCGGCCGTCGTGCCGGCCCCGGTGGTCCCGGTGGGAACCGCGCCGGCGGACCCGGCGACGATCGGCGAGGTCGAGGTCGCCTTCCGGGAGGAGAACGAGCGGCTGGCCGCCGGCCGCCCGGCCGATGAGGCCACGATCGCCGTGACCTGCGAGTGCGGACGGGACGCCTGCCAGGAGCTGATCGCCGTCCCGCACACGCTCTACGACCGCACCCGGGCCGACGACCGCTGCTTCCTCGTGCTGGCCGGCCACGAGATTCCCCGCGCCGAGACGGTGATCGAGCGCCACGGGGAAACCTTCCTGGTGCGCAAGCACGGCGACGCCGCCGCCGTGGCGGAGGGCGAGGAGCCCCGGTAGTCGCCACCGCTGCGACGATCGTCCAGAAGCCGCGGCGCGGGTGTAGAGCGGGCGCGCGCCGCGGTCCCGCACCACATCCCGTTCGGCTTCCACGGCCTGCACGTCCCCCCGGTAGCTGGGGTCTATCCAGAGTTCGTGCGCAGAACCGGGCTAGCGCAGGCTCGCCAAGTCTCCGGAGCACCGTCGCGCGCCGACACCTAGGACCCTAGGACCGACGGCGATCGAATGGTCCACAAGCTGACGTTTCGGAGCACAACCGCGTGCCAAGGGCCCCTGCGTCGGTTCGAACTCGCCGGGTCAAGAACGCTGTTAGCGTTTTCACCGGCGACGGACGATCGTCGTCGCTGATCATCTTCAACCACGGGAGGAGGAGCATGATTCGACAACTACGCCCATCGCTCATAGCAGCGATCGCGGCCTTCGCGTTCGGCGGCGGCGTGTCGGCCGCCGCCGCGAACCACTACCACGTCTGCTGCGGAGCAACGGCTACAGGCCACGCCCTCGTGCACGGCGGGAGCCAAAGCGACAACGTCTGGCACGGTCGCAGCACGGCCAACGGATACTTCGACACGCGCTACTGCGCGGCTGGCTCGGACGCCAGCGGGCTGAAGGGATCCTCGACGGGAGGCGCGAACACAACCTGCCAGATCCAGGTTGCCGGGAACCAGTTCATTTCGGGCGACAACGAGTACTGCCATTCGTGGGGCTTCGAGGACAAGGGCACGTTCGACAACGGCCACTACCACTCGCACCACTCGACCTGTGGGGGTGTTTGATGACATCGCTACGCGTTGTTCTGAGCTGTCTACTGGGAGCCATTGTGGGGCTGGGCGCTGTGACCGCGTTGTCGCAGGCGGATCGGCCATGGGATCCGCGGAGTGGGCCCTCTGACGAGGCTGTCGTCGATCGTTCGTCTCAGGTTGTCAGAGGCGGGAGCGAGAACCCGACCGGGGGGCCTCCCTGGGCGGTCGCCGAGTACAAGACTGCGGACGGTCGCGTCTGCGCTAAGCCGGGGAGGGAAGTCGCCGGCAAGGTTGGTGCCCTCGATGGGCGGGGCAAGGTCGTCGGATCGGACTCCCAAGAGGGGGGTGACTGTCTCGATCCTGAGCAGCTTGAGGACGCGATCAGCTACCACGTTTCGACGATCTATCGAGACCCAACGACAAACGCGCCGGCTCCGGTCAGCTTCATTTGGGGGCACGCACGTGCCGACGTCGAGTCGGTGCAGGTGACGACCGAAAAGGGCGTCCGCAATGTCGATGTGCGCGGATCCTCGTACATCGTGGTCGTACCGGGGGTGTTGACGAAGTCCGTGAAGTTCGACGTTCGCCTAGACGGCGGCGGAACGAAGAAGCTAGCTTCCCAGGATCTGCCACAAGACGTAGCCGAGATGATGCTCAACCCGCCCACGGGCGAGGATCTCAAGCGCGATATGGAACGGCGCTCCGGCTAGGCGCAGCAGTGGCCCCCGCTGACAGCGGGGGCCAACCTGCAGTCAACCCCGCTCTCGTTCCGCCACCCACTCGGAAAGGGAGTGCTCTGGGTTCCTCTAGCCAGCGGCTAAGGCCGCTTAGTCGCCGCTTCCGTCCGGGGTTGCGGCTACTAATCCGCTTATGGCGTCCCCGGAACCGTCGGATTCGGCTTCTACTAACAAGCGAGGCGGTGTGCTCAAGGTTGTCGCCGGCTACGTTGCCGACCTCGAGGGTGCGCCGCTCGCGGCTCGTACGCGGCAGGCGTACGCGAGCAATGTGCAGGGTTACGGCCGCTGGCTGAGCGATCGGCCCGAGGCGGAGCAGGCGCTGCGGACACCCCGCGCTCGGGATCTCGCGGCGCGTGGCTACAAGCGGTTCTTGAAGGTCGAGCGCGGCTGGCGACCGGCGTCGGTGAACCTCGCGCTCGCGGCGGTCGACCACTTCAACCGCTTTCTCGGGCTGGGGCCGGCGGACGTCGCGCGCGAGCCGCTGGTGCAGGCGGCCCCGCGGGCGCTCGACGTCGCCGAGCAGCGTGAGCTGCTGCGGGCGTGTGAGGTAGCCAAGCCGCGGGACCGGGCGATCGTCGTGCTGCTGCTGTACACGGCGCTGCGGTTGCAGGAGATCGTCGACCTCGATGCTGGTGACGCGCGGCTTTCGGCCCGTAAGGGGGTGTTGACGGTGCGCTCGGGCAAGGGCGATCAGTACCGGGAGGTCCCGCTGAACCCTCCCGTCCGCGACGCGCTCAACGGGTGGCTACCGGTCCGCCGCGAACGGGCCGCAGCCGGGGAGGCGGCGCTTTTCGTCGGTCCGAAGGGTCTGCGTCTCTCACCGCGGGCGATCGACACCGTCGTGCGGGGCACCGGGTGCCGGGCGGGGCTCGCGCTGTCAGCACATGTGCTGCGGCACACCTGCGTGACGAACTTGGTGCGGGCCGGCAACGACATCGTGCTGGTGGCCGAGCTTGCCGGGCACCGGCGCCTGGAGACCACGCGCCGCTACAGCCTGCCGTCCCAGGCCGACCGGCAGGCGGCGATGGACCGGCTGGAGATCGAGCCGTGACCCCGGACGCGCAGGTCCTGCGCTTCCCGACCGCGGCCAGTGCGGAGTACGGGCGCTTCTCACGGGAGCTCTCCGAGGACGAGCTGGCCGGCTGCTTCTTCTTCAGCGACTACGATCGCGCACGGATCGCCGACCGACGCGGTCCGGAGAACCGGCTCGGCTTCGCGGTCCAGCTGGGCACCGTCCGCTTCCTCGGCCGCTTCCTGGAAGACCCCTCCCAGGTGCCGCCGGGTGTCCTCTCCTGGAGCGCGCTGGAGCTCGGGCTTCCGACCGACACGAGCCTGGGCCGCTACGGCGTGGGCGAGGCCCGTTGGGAGCATCAGGCCGAGATCCGCGAGCGCCACGGCTACACCCAGTTCGGCCAGAACGGCGTCCAGGACGATCTCACCGAGTGGCTTCGCGCGCGGGCGTGGATGAGCGCTGAGAGCCACCGTGCCCTGTTCGCGCGGGCTGCTGAGCATCTGATCGCCCGCCGGATCTTGCTGCCCGGCTTCAGCACGCTCTGGCGGCTGGTCGGTTCTGCCCGCGAGCACGCCGATGCACGTGGGTTCGCGATGCTCGCGCAGAGCCCGACGGCAGCTCAGCTGGCCCGCCTTGACGCACTGCTTGTGACACCGGCCGGGCGGCGAGTTTCAATGCTCGAGCGTCTGCGACGCCCGGAGGTTGAGCCGACGATCGACGGGCTCATCCTGGCCCTCGACCGGGCGCGTGAGCTCAGCGAGCTCGCCGACGGGCTCGGGGGCCTCAAAGCGCTCCCGGTGGCCCGGCTGCCAACAGCGGCCTGATCGAGCAGCACTACGACGACCTCCAACGCCTCGCCGGCAGCCTGCTTCAGCGTCACACCACCGCCAGCCAGCTCGTGCGCGCCCTGCGCAGCAAGACCAGGCACCTGGCCTCCCTGGCCCGCGCCCTGCAGCACGTCGGGCGCGTGGCCAAGACCGCGCACCTGCTCGATTACTGCAACGACGCCCCGTTCCGCCGCCGGATCCTCACCCAGCTCAACCGTGGAGAGAGCCGCCACGGCCTCTGCCGCGAGGTCTGCCTCGGCCACCGCGGTGAACTGCGCCAGCGCTACCGCGATGGCCAAGAGGAACAGCTCGGCGCCCTTGGCCTGATCACCAACGCAATCGTCCTCTACAACACGATCTACACCCAACGCGCCCTCGACCACCTCCAAACGGCCGGCCAGCAGATCGACGAAGGCGACGTCGCCCGCCTGACCCCGCTCGGCTCCGAACACCTCACCCTCACCGGCCGCTACCGGGTCGCTCTCAACGACGCCCTACGCGACCGCACCGCCTACCGGGAGCTCAACACCAGCCCAGGCGGCCCCACTAGCCCGGTTCTCCGTACGAACTCTCCATAGACCCCTAGCTACTGGACCTGTTCGAGCACCCCGAGGATCTCGACGACGCGGCAGACGAGCAGCCGCTCCTCCTCCACGTCCACCCAGGCGCCGGCCGAGGCGGGGAACACGACGTGATCGCCCGGCCGGACCGGCATCTCCACGCCGGCCTGCGCCCACCAGTCGAGGCC
>JACDAP010000622.1 GCA_013695395.1 Solirubrobacterales bacterium | reverse complement strand
GCTGCAGGCCGACGGCGGCGGCGCGGGCGTTCCGCCGAGCTTCGCCTCGGGCGAGATCCGGCCCGGCGCGAGCTACCGCACGACGTTCACGACCCCGGGCGTGGTCCGCTACGTCTGCACGCTCCACCCGTCCTCGATGGTCGCGTTCGTCGTGGTTCGCTGAGGCTGCCGTTCAGGCGCCAGGCGGAACCGCGATGCGACCCGAGTCCGGATCCTCCAGCAGGGCCAACGCCGTCGCGTACATCCCACGCTTGATCGCCCGCAACGTGCCGGGCTCGGCGGCGGCGCGGGTGGCGGCGAGCTCCCTGGCCCGACCGAGCACCAGCTCCTCGGCCACCGCCTCGTCCACGATCTGCGCGGCCTGCGCCTCCGCCCCGCCGTAGCGGTACCCCGAGCACATCGCGACGTGCGCGGTCTGCGGGGACATGCGGGCCTGCAGCAGCGCGGCCATCCCGGGCGTGAACGGGATGTTGATGTCGGCCTCGGGCAGGCAGAAGTACCCGCGGTCGGCGCGCATGACCCGCAGGTCGTGGCACATCGCGAGCATCGCGCCCGCGGCGAAGCAGTGGCCCTGGATCGCCGCGACGGAGAAGACCCCGGCGGCGAGCACGCGGGCGAACAGCCCGTGGACCTCGGCCACGAAGCCCTCGAGCTCGCCCGCGTTCTGCCCCATCCACTCGAGGTCGAGCCCGACCGACCACGCCTTGCCACGGGCGGTGGTCACGAGCGCGCGGGGGCCCTCGGCGGCCTCGACCTCCTCGATCGCGGCACGCACGGCGCCCACCCAGGGCGGATTGAAGCGGTTCTCCCCGTCGCCGAGGTCCAGGACGAAGACGTCCCCGTCGCGTGTGAGATCGGGCATCCCGGGAGCCTCGCACACGACCCGAGGCGACGCCCGCCGCTCGAGGCAGCACAATGGGGGCGTGAGTTCACCCGTCGGCACCCTGCTCTCCGGGCGCTACCGACTCGACGCCAAGATCGGCGCCGGCGGGATGTCGATGGTCTTCCGCGCCTACGACACGGTGCTCGAGCGCCAGGTCGCGATCAAGCTCATGCACGCAGGGGTGCACGCCGATGCCGACCAGCTGGAGCGCTTCCGCCGCGAGGCCCGCGCGGTCGCCCAGCTGAACCATCCGCACATCGTGGGCGTCATCGATGCCGGCGAGGACGGTCAGGGGACCGCGTTCATCGTCCTCGAGTACGTGGAGGGCGAGACGCTCAAGGACTGCATCCGCCGCCACGGCCGGCTCCCGGTCGGCGAGGCGATCGCCTACGCGATCGAGATCGCCCGGGCGCTCGGGGCCGCGCACGCGCAGGGGATCGTGCACCGCGACGTCAAGCCGCAGAACGTCCTGATCGACGAAGAGGGCTCGGCGAAGGTCACCGACTTCGGGATCGCGCTGAAGATGGATCAGACCGGGCTCACGGTGGACGGCTCGGTGCTCGGCACGACCGACTACGTCTCCCCCGAGCAGGCGCTCGGCCAGCAGGTCGATGGCCAGTCCGATCTCTACTCGCTCGGAATCGTCCTCTACGAGATGCTGATCGGCGAGGTCCCCTTCACGGGCGAGACCCAGGTCGCCGTGGCGATGAAGCACGTCCGGGAGGACCTGCCCGACGTGCAGGTCCGGCGCCCGGAGCTCTCGAGCGCCCTGGCGTCCGTCGTCGACCGGGCGACCGCGAAGGACCTGAACGTCCGCTACCGGACCGACCTCGAGCTGACCGCCGACCTCGAGGAGGCCCTGGTCAGCGAGATCGCCCGCTCCGGCCAGGCGACCGGCGAGGCCACCGCGATCCTCCGCACGCTCCCCGCTCGGACCCAGCGACGCGTCCCGCAGAGCGTGCTCCATCGCGGCCGCCTGGCCCTGCTCGCCCTGGTCGTCGCCGTGGTCGCCGTCGCCCTCGTCGTCGGGCTGCGGGACCGCACCCAGCGCGGCACGGGGACACCGCCGCCCCGGGCCGGGGTCCCGACCCAGCAGGGCACCGAGGGCGTCTCCCTCGCCCAGTCCTCCGCGCGCGACTTCGACCCGAAGGGCGACGGCGAGGAGCACCGCGAGGAGACGGGGTTCGTGGTCGACAACGACCCGAACACGGGCTGGAGCACCGAGACCTATCAGCCCGGTGCGCTGACGCAGAAGGGCGGCGTGGGAATCTACGTCGATGCGAAGCCCGCGGCCGCCGCGGTGCGCATCGACGTCGACACGCCGACCCCCGGCTGGCGCGGGCAGATCTACGCGGCCAAGGACGGCGAGCCACCGGAGGAGCTCGAGGACTGGGCGCCGCTCTCGGACATCGGCTCCGCCGAGGAGAGCAACCAGATCACGCTCGACGGTACCCCGTACCGCTACTTCCTCGTCTGGATCGAGGAGCCGCCGCCGGACGAGAAGGCCGTGGAGATCTCGGGGATCTCACTCACGCAGACGGTGGGTTGACGGCACTCAGAAGCGGTGTGCGCGTTCGGCCTCGGCGCGGCCGAGCGCGAGGAGGCAGAGCTCGTCCATGAGCGCCGGGTACTCGAGGCCCGCGTGGCCCCAGAGGACGCCGTAGACGCTCGTGTCGGTCTGCCCGGGCATGGTGTTGAGCTCGTTGAGCAGCACGGTCTCCCCCGCCACGAAGAAGTCGGCCCGGGCCAGCCCCGAGCAGCCGGCGGCGGTGAACGCGCGCGCGGCCAGGCCGGCCATCTCAGCCGCGGCGGCCTCGCTGATGCGCGCGGGCACCTGGAGCTCCATCGCGCCCGGCGTGTACTTCGCCGCGTAGTCGTACCACTCGCCCGTGATGCAGATCTCCCCCGGCCCGCTGACCCGTGGCGCTTCGGTCGGCCCGAGGACCGAGCACTCCACCTCGAGGGCGCCCTCCGGGGCGCTCGCCTCGATGATCACGCGCGGATCGTGGGCGAAGGCCTCTGCCAGCGCCGCCTCGAGCTCGTCGAGCGCGCGGACCTTCACGATCCCGACCGAGGAGCCGAGCCGCGCCGGCTTGACCCAGAGGGGGAGGCCGAGACCACCGACGTCCGGGACCGGCTGGCCGGCGAGCGCGAGCCGGTAGTCGACCTGGGCCATGCCGACCTGCGCCATGAGGTCCTTGAAGACGACCTTGTCCATGCAGGCCGCGCTGGCGAGGACTCCCGACCCGACGTAGGGGATGCCGAGCAGCTCGAGCAGCCCCTGCACCGTCCCGTCCTCGCCGTAGGGCCCGTGCAGCACGGGGAAGGCGACATCGCAGCCGAGCAGGCCGCGGCCGGGGCGCAGCGTGAGCTCCTTCCCCGCGCTGCTCCAGGTCCCGTCGCGGGCGAGCACCACCTCCACGACCTCGTGGCCCGCCGCCGCGAGGCCCGCGCGTACAGCGGCGGCCGAGGCGAGCGAGACATCGTGCTCGGAGGAGCGACCGCCCCCGAGCACCGCGACCCTCACGGGCCGGTCGTCCCGGTCGTCCCCGAGCCGCTGCCACCGCTCCCGCTCCCGCTCCCGCTACCGCCGCCACCCGTGTCCGGCTGGGTCCGGGTCTCCTGCAGCCGCCCGACGGTGATCGTGACCGTCGCACCCCGGTCAGCCTGTCCGCTGGCCGGGGACTGGCTGAGCACCTGACCGTCCTCGCTCGAGACGGTCGTATCGCGCGTCTGCGGGCTGACCTGGAAGCCCGCCCCGGAGAGCGTGCGGGTCGCGTCGGCCTGCGAGCGACCGGTCACGTCGGGCACATCCACCTGCTTGCTCTCCTCCGCGACGGTGATCGTCACGGTGGTGCCCTGCGCGCGCTCCTGTCCGCCCGCCGGGTCCTGCCTGACCACCGTGCCGGGGTCGACGTCGTCGCGTTCGGTCGTCTTGACCGTCACGTCGAAGCCTGCGTCCCGGAGGTTCGAGGTCGCCTCCTCGCGTGACTGGCGCAGCACGTCCGGGACCTTGGCGTCCTCGGGCCCGGTCGAGATGATGAGCGTCACGACCTCTCCCTTGTCGAGCCGCTGGCCGCCGTCGGGCGAGGTCTCGATCACCCGACCCTTCGGAACGTCCGCGCTTGCGCGCTCGGTCTCCTGCGCCCGGAAGCCGGCCTCGGTCACCTTCTTGCGGGCCGCTCTGCGGCCGAGCCCCACGAGGTCGGCGGGCACGGTCTCCTGCCCGGGGCCGCTGGAGATGGTCAGCGTGACGGTGGAGCCCTCGTCGGCCTGGGAGTTTCCGCGTGGGTCCTGTCCGATCACGGTCCCGGCCGCCTGCGGGTCCGCCCGCTGGATCGAGTCGGTGTCGAAGCCCTGGTTGCGGAGCGCCGCCTCGGCCTCCGCCTGCTGGACACCGGTCACGGCGGGGACGGTCACCTGCTTGCCGCCGGCCAGCAGCAGCCCGCCGACCACGGCGGCGGCCACGAGCAGCCCGACGAGCAGGGGGATCCACCAGCGCCGGCCGCCGTCCTCCTCGATCACCGGCGCGAGCGGCTGGGGCGGGTAGGCGTAGGACTCGGAGACCGGACCGTAGGCGCCCGTGACCGGCCCGTAGCTGCCCGTGACCGGAGCGACCGGCACCTGAGGCACCACGCTCGTCGTCCCTGAGTCCAGCGACGCCGCGGCGTGCTCCAGTGCCGCCGCGAACTCGTCGGCGTCGCCGAAGCGGCGGGCGGGCTCCTTCTCGAGCGCCCGCATGATCACCTGCTCGAGCTCCGGCGTCACGGCCGGGTTGAGCACCGCGGGGCGCGGCGGGGTCTCCGAGACCTGCTTGAGCGCGATCGAGACCGCGGAATCGCCCTCGAAGGGGACGCGACCGGTGAGCAGCTCGAAGAGCATGATCCCGATCGAGTAGAGGTCCGACTGGGCGGAGACCGGCAGGCCCTGGGCCTGCTCGGGCGAGAGGTACTGGGCCGTGCCCATGATCGACCCGGTCTGGGTCATGTCCGAG
Source organism: Solirubrobacterales bacterium (assembly GCA_013695395.1). Lineage (GTDB taxonomy): Bacteria > Actinomycetota > Thermoleophilia > Solirubrobacterales > Solirubrobacteraceae > Paraconexibacter. Next base: position 4,625 of record JACDAP010000622.1, on the reverse strand, counting down.
GCGCCCGCGCGGGCGATCCCGAAGTCGGCCACCTTGGCGCGATCCTCGGCGTCGACGATGACGTTCTGCGGCTTGAAGTCCCGGTGGATCACGCCACGCTTGTGGGCGAAGCGGGCGGCCCGGAGCACCTGCACGATCAGCTCGATGGCCCGCTTGGGATCGAGCGTGCCCTCCTCGGTGACGATCGCCTTCAGGGTGCGCCCGTCGACGTACTCCATGGCGATGTAGGCGGTCTCGTCGAGCTCGCCGCGGTCGTAGATGGAGACCACGTTCTGGTGCTGGAGCCCGGCGGCCGCCGAGGCCTCGCGGCGGAAGCGCTCGACGAACTCCTCGTCCTCGGCGAAGCGCCCGTAGAGGATCTTGAGCGCAATCTTGCGCCCGAGCTGCAGATCCTCGGCGACGTAGACCTCCGCCATGCCGCCGGCGCCGATCCTCCGCCCGATGCGGTACCGCCCGTCGACGATCGTCCCGTCTTCCAACCTGTGGTTGTCCATCTAGTTGCCCTTCCGTAACAGCGTCGTCATGACGTCCTTGGCTATCGGTGCGGCGATCTCCCCGCCGAAGCCCGGCACGTCCTGCACGTTCACGGCGATCGCCACGCGCGGGTCTCGGCTCGGTGCAAAGGCGATGAACCACACGTCGTTGATGGTGTCGCCGAGCTGCGTCTCCGCCGTGCCCGTCTTGCCCGCCACCTGCACGCCGGGGATCTGCGCCGCGGTCAAGGTCCCCCGCTCGACGACGGCCTCCATCATCGTGCGCACCGCGGCGGCCGACTCCTTCGAGACGACCTTGCTCTGCACCTCGGGCTCGATCTTCTCGGCGGTGCGGCCGTCCCGGTCGACGATGCGGTCGGTGAGCCGCGGCTTCATCAGCGTGCCCTCGTTGGCGATCGCCGCGGCGACCTGCGCCATCTGCATCGTCGTCACGCTCAGCTTGTCCTGCCCGATGCCCATGCGCCCCACGTCCACGAAGCGGCTCGTGACGGGGATCAGCTTTCCGTTGCGGTACTCGCCCGAGGCGCTCATCGCGTCCTCGGGGTAGTCGAGCTGGGGCTTCTGCTCGAAGCCGAAACGCCGCATGTACTTGCGCATCGTCTCCTTGCCGAGATCCTCGGCGACCCTGGCGAAGACGGTGTTGACCGACTTGGCCAGGGCGCCGACGAGGTCGATCGAGCCGAAGCTCTCGTTGAAGTTGTTCTTGAGCGGCACGCCGGAGATGACCGCGTTGTTCTTCCCGTCGACCTGCGAATCGAGGTCGTACTCGCCGGAGTCGATCGCGGCGGCGGCGGTGACGACCTTCATCGTGGAGCCGGGTGCCTCACCGAACTGGAGCGCTCGGTTGACCAGCGGCTTGCGGGCCTCGTCGGTGGCGAGGGCGCTGAACGACTTCTGGTCGACCACCGTGTTCGGGTCGTAGCCCGGCACCGAGGCCATGACCTGAACGGCGCCGGTCTGCGGATCCATCGCCACGACCGAGCCGCTCTTGCCCGCCCGCGCGATCGCGTCGATCGCCTGCTTCTGGGCCTCCGGGTCGAGATGGGTGATCACGTCCTGGCCGTCGGCCTGCTTGCCGGTGAGCTGGTCGAAGACCGTGGTGATCGAGTCCTTCTTGCCGATGAGCGGCTCGTTGCGGAAGCGCTCGAGCTCGGTCTGCCCGACCGAGGCGCGCGAGTAGCCGACGGGGTGGCCGAAGATCGCCCCCTGCGGATAGCGCCGCGAGTAGACGCCGTTCTCCTCGCGCACCGAGCGGGCGATGACGCCGCCGTCCGCGTCGCGGATGAGCCCGCGTCGCACCTTCAGGCCCCGCAGGACCTCGCGCGTGTTCTGCGTGGCGGCGTTCAGCTCGTCGGCCCGGACGACCGTCCACCAGGACGTCATCACGGCCAGCGCGCCGAAGAGCACGATGGTCACCATGAACAGGCGGGCGATGGGCTGATTCATACCGATCGCCGCGCGCGATCGGAGACGAGCAGCAGCAGGGCCAGCAGGATGAAGTTCGCCATGATCGAGGAGCCGCCGTAGGAGACGAACGGAAGCGTCACGCCGGTCAGCGGGATCAGCTTGGTGACCCCGCCGATGATCACGAAGACCTGGAGGGCGAAGACGCTCGTCAGCCCCGCGGCCAGGAGCTTGGAGAACGAGTCCCGCGCGAGCATGGCGATCTTGAAGCCGCGCTGGACGACGAGCAGGTAGACGAGCAGCAACGCCACCCCGCCGGCCAGGCCGAGCTCGTTGACGATCACGGCGTAGACGAAGTCGGTCTGCGGCGCCGGCAGCACCGCGGCGCCGTCCGGCGTCTCCAGGAGCGCCTGGCCGAAGCCCTGCCCGAGCACGCCCCCGTCGGCCTGGGCGTAGAGCGAGTTGGCCAGCTGGTAGCTGCCGCCGACCTTGTCGTAGAGGTCGGGGTCGAACGGGTCGCGCCAGGCCATCACCCGGTTCTCGATCGTGGGGCGCACCTGGTAGAGCAGCCAGGAGCCCGCCCCGAAGAGGGTCAGCCCGATCACCGGGAACGAGAGCCGGTTCGTCGCCACGTAGAGAATCGCCAGGAACCCCCCGTAGAACATGATCGAGGAGCCGATGTCCTGGATGAAGAAGAGCAGGAGCATCGCCGCGCCCCAGATCGCGAGCACCGGCCCGAAGTGCTTGAGCGGCGGCAGCGTGATGAACAGGAACCGCCGCGCGCCGAGCACGAGCACCTGCCGCGTGTCGCGCAGGTAGCTCGCGAGGAAGATGACGATCGCGATCTTCGCGAACTCCGCCGGCTGCACCGAGAGCGAGCCCAGACGGATCGACAGGTACGCGCCGTTCTCCGGAGCGAACGCACGCGGGAGGATCAGGAGCAGGATCCCGCTGATCGCGATGAGGTACCGGTAGCGCTCGAGCACCCGGTAGTCGCGCAGCCCGACGATCGTCGCGGTGAACAGGCCGAGCCCGATCACGAACCACTGCGCCTGCTGCCGCGCGAGCTCGTCGTCGATCCGGTAGATCATCACGAGGCCGAAGCAGGCCAGCACCGCCACGAGCGGGAAGAGGTACGGATCGGCCTGCCCCAGCCGCGCGCGGAGCACGAGGTGCACGACCACGCAGAGGCCGAGGAAGATCCCCCCGTAGGTCAGCGAGAGGTCCCCGAGGTCGTTCTGCCCGCCGACCCCGGAGAGCGCGTCCTGCGAGAGGAATACGGCCAGGAATCCCGCGGTGACCAGCAGGGCGGCCGGGATCAGCGCGAACAGCTCGCGTGTGCGGGCGCTCACGGACCCTGACCCTCCAGCGTGCCGCGCTCGACCTGGCGCACGAGGTCCTCGCCGTCGTCGCGGCTGCGCAGCTCGTGCGAGGCGACGGTTTCCTGCACCTTCACCGGCAGCTCGGCGGTGGTGACCCCGGAGACGAAGTTCGGCGTGTACAGGTCGACCCCCGCCGGCAGGTCGTACGGCAGCCCGCGGTAGAGCGTCACGAAGCCCTCGTCGTTGGTCCCGACGAAGTAGACGCTCTGCGTGGCGATGAAGGCACCGAGCAGCAGCGGGAGCCCGAAGACGGCCACGAACCCGAACGTGCGGGCGATGCTCGCCGCGCGCGTGCGGTCCTTCTTCTTCTTACCGGCCGCAGGGAGCGGGAGTCGTCGCTCGGCGGCCGGCGCCGAGGCCTCCGCACGCCCGGACCCCGGGCGGAACGTCACCGCGCCCGGAGGCGGCGTCTCCCCCGGGAGCTTGGCATCGTCGAGCGCCGCGCGGACGTCTGCGCCCGTGAGCCCACCGCCGACCATCGTCTCCTCCCCCACGCCGGCCGGGGCGGCGCCCACGACCTCCTCGACCCGGAAGAGGACGACGGTGATGTTGTCGCGCCCACCCGCCGCGTTCGCGGCGTCGACAAGCTGCCTCGCGGCGATCTTCAGGCTCTTGGCGGCATCGATGATCGCTCCGACCTGTGCCTCCGGCCGGATCATGTCCGTCAGGCCGTCGGAGCAGATGACGTAGACGTCGCCATCCTGCACGCGCCAGGTGAAGTGGTCGGCCTGCACGTGGGCATCGGCGCCGAGCGCGCGCGTGACGATCGAGCGCTGCGGGTGGTCCTCGGCCTCCTCCGGCGTGATCCGCCCCTCGCGCACGAGATCCTCGACGAGCGAGTGGTCCCGCGTGAGCCGCTCGAGCGCACCACCGCGCAGGCAGTAGAGCCGCGAGTCGCCGACGTGGGCGATCGAGAGCTCCTGCTCACCGAGCCAGGCGATCGTCATCGTCGTGCCCATCCCGGTCTTCGACGCGTCCCCCATCGAGGAGTCGTAGATCCGGCTGTTGGCGTCGATGATGAGGCCCGCCAGGCGCTCCTCGACCGGGTCCGCGCCCTCGGGCAGCCCGGGCTCGAGGACGTCGATCGCGATCTGCGAGGCGACCTCGCCCGCCGGCGCGCCACCCATTCCGTCGGCCACCCCGAACAGGGGCGCGCGGGCGAACCAGCGGTCCTCGTTCATCTTGCGATGACGGCCGGTATCGGAGGCGTGGGTGGCTTCGGCGACGCGGAACACTAGGAGCCTGTTGAGAGATAGCCGCGCGGCCGCAGCGGGCCGGATCGCCCGTGCCGGGCGTCGACCGATGACGCGATCAATCCTGGTTGGATTGATGCGTCGTCGGGTGA
>JACDAP010000549.1 GCA_013695395.1 Solirubrobacterales bacterium | reverse complement strand
CTGCTCGCCGACCCGCTCGCGTTCACGGGCGCGGCGCAGGCGCAGGTCGCGGCGGTGTGCGAGCGCGTGGCGGCGCTCGTCGCCGAGCGGCCCGAGGCGGCGGCGTACGCGCCGGGCTCGATCCTGTGAGCGGCACCTTCTTGACAGCGCGTCAGCCGCGGGGGGAGAGTCGGAGCTCACCCCGTCCTGAGGAGAACGTCCGTGTCGTCGTACGACTACGTCATCGTGGGAGCCGGTTCCGCCGGCTGCGTCCTGGCCAACCGCTTGAGCGAGGACCCCGACACGAGCGTGCTGCTCATCGAGGCGGGGCCGCCCGACACCGCCGACTTCATCCACATCCCCGCGGCGATGGCGGCGCTCTTCCGTTCGCAGAACGACTGGGACTACACGACGGGCTACGAGCCGGGCGCGAACGACCGGCGTGTGTACCTGCCGCGCGGCAAGACGCTCGGGGGCTCCTCCTCGATCAACGCGATGATCTACATCCGCGGCAACCGCGTCGACTTCGACGAGTGGGCGGCGGAGGGCTGCGAGGGCTGGACCTCGGAGGCGATGCTCCCCTACTTCAGGAAGAGCGAGGACAACGAGCGCGGGGAGGACGCGCTGCACGGGGTCGGCGGGCCGCTCCGGGTCTCCGACGCCCGCGCCCGCTCGGTCACCGCGGAGGCCTTCGTCGAGGCGGCGCAGCAGGTCGGTCTGCCGGTCAACGAGGATTTCAACGGACCCGAGCAGGACGGCGTCGGCTTCTACCAGGTGACCCAGAGGGACGGGAAGCGGTGCTCGACCGCCGTCGGCTTCCTGCACCCGGTGAGCGACCGGCCGAACCTCACGGTGGAGACGCACCTGCACGTCACGAAGGTGCTCTTCGAGGGGACGCGGGCGACCGGCGTCGAGGCGCTGCGGCTCTCCGACGTGCTCACCTTCTCCGCGGAGAAGGAGGTCATCGTCTGCGGCGGTGCCTACAACTCGCCGCACATCCTCACGCTCTCCGGCCTCGGCCGCGCGGAGGAGCTCGAGCTGCTCCAGATCCCGCAGGTGGCCGAGGTGCCGGGCATGGGGATGAACCTCTCCGATCACCCGACCGCCGGCCTCAACCTGGTCATCAAGACCGAGGACTCGCTGAAGGACGCGCTCAACGACGAGAACCTCGCGGCGTGGGCGCAGGGCGGCGGCCCGCTGACCTCGAACGTCGGCGAGTCGGGCGGCTTCTACCGCACCGATCCCTCGCTGCCCGTCCCGGACGTCCAGTTCCACATGGTGCCTGCGATGTTCGAGCAGGAGGGGCTCGTGCCCCCGCCCGCGCACGGGATCACGCTCTCCTGCTGCGTGCTGCGCCCGGAGTCCCGCGGGCAGGTCGCCACCGTCTCGCCCGACCCGACGACCAAGCCGCTCATCATCCACGGGTACCTCACCGAGGAGGCCGACGTGCGCTCGCTCGTCAAGGGGGTGCAGAAGGCGCTGGAGATCGTCGCCGCGGAGCCCCTGGCGAGCTTCGTGGCCGAGGCGCACGTCGTGCCGGAGAGCTCGTCGGACGAGGACGTCGAGGCGTTCGTCCGCGCGACGATGCAGACGATCTACCACCCGGTCGGCACCTGCAAGATGGGAACCGACGAGATGGCCGTCGTCGACCCGGAGTGCCGCGTGCGCGGCGTGGAGGGACTGCGGGTGGTCGACGCCTCGGTCTTCCCGAGCGTGCCCCGGGGCAACACGAACGCGCCGACGATCGCACTGGCCGAGCGCGCCGCCGACCTCATCCGCGGCCGCACCACCGCCTCACCCGAGGTGGCGCTGGCCGGCTGAGCGCCCGAGGAGGCGGTTCGCCCCGGGGGGCTTGCGGGACGGCACACGCGGCTGCGCGGGAGGATGTCGTCGTGCTCGATCAGATCCGCGCCTTCACCTACGCCCGCCAGCGTCTGGGCCGCGCCGCACCCGATGCGGCTACGGGCACGGGCGTTCCGGGCGCTCCCCGAGGCGCAGGCCGCCGGGCGCGCCCGGCTGAAGGGCTTCGGGATCGACGCCTCGCGCTACACCGACCTGCGACCGCTGCTGCGCGAGGCCGCGCGGGAGCCACGGACCCAGCAGGAGCTCTGCTCGGCGCTCGGGCTGGAGGCGAAGGAGGTCAAGGGCGCGACCGCGCAGATGACGCGCGAGGGCTCGCTGGCCCGCGTCGACACCGCCCTCGCGCGGCTCGCGACGATCGAGCTCGAGGGCGGCCTGCTGCTCCGGCCGAGGACGAGGAGGCGTTCGCAGCGGCAGCGTCGCCGGAGGGCGTCGATCTTCTCGGCAAGTGCGACCCGCTCACCATGGGGCACGCCCCGGACGGGCGGGCGCGGTGCGAGCTGCGGCCGGAGTGCTACGACTTCCGTGGCGACGGGCTCCCCGTCGTCCTCGCCGACGGGAGGGCGATCGGCACCTGGTCGCTGACCGCGAAGGGGAGGCGGCTGGCGTTCGCGTTCGAGCCGTTCGACGAGGCGCCGGGCGTGAAGCTGCGGGCGGCGATCGACGCCCGCGCCGAGGAGCTCGCAGCGCTGCTCGCTTGAACGCGGAGGCGGCCGTCCGACCGTGCCCCCCGGTAGCCTGCGATCGGTGAACGACCTCTCCGATCTGACCCTCGTGCACCGCGGGAAGGTCCGCGAGCTCTACGACCTGGACGACGCGCTGTTGATGGTCGCAAGCGATCGGATCTCCACCTACGACGCCGTCCACCCGACGCCGATCCCGGGCAAGGGCGCGGTGCTCACCGGCATCTCCGCCTTCTGGTTCGACCGGCTCAGCCAGCTCTGCGACCACCACGCGCTCAGCTACACCGACCGCGTCCCCGACGAGGTTCGCGGCCGCGCGGTCGTGGTCCGCAAGCTGCAGATGCTGCCGATCGAGTGCGTCGTGCGCGGGTACATCACGGGCTCGGGCTGGAAGGACTACCAGGCGACCGGCAAGGTCTCCGGGATCGAGCTGCCGGCCGGTCTCGAGGAGTCCCAGCAGCTCCCCGAGCCGATCTTCACCCCCTCGACCAAGGCGACCGAGGGGCACGACGAGGCGATCGACATGGAGGGCGCGGTTGAGGCGCTCGCGGACCGGAAGCTCGCCGAGCACGTCGCCGAGCTCTCGATCCTCCTCTACGCCGCGGGCGCCGCGCACGCCCGCAGCCAGGGCGTGATCCTGGCCGACACGAAGTTCGAGTTCGGCCTCGACGAGAGCGGCAAGCTCGTCCTCGGCGACGAAGCGCTCACGCCCGACTCCTCGCGCTACTGGCCCGCCGAGGGCTACGCGCCCGGGAAGGGGCAACCGAGCTTCGACAAGCAGTTCGTGCGCGATTGGGCCTCCGGCTCCGGCTGGGACAAGCTGCCGCCCGCCCCGCCGGTGCCCGACGACGTCGTCGCGGGCACGCGCGAGCGCTACGAGGACGCATACCTCAAGATCACCGGCGAGCCGTTCTCCGCGTGGCTGGAGCGGACCGGGGCGAGCGCATGAAGGCCCGCGTGCTGATCCGCCCGAAGGCCGGGATCCTCGATCCGCAGGGCATCGCGGTCGAGCGGGCGCTGCCCGCGCTCGGGTTCTCCGGGGTCTCTGAGGTGCACGTCGGCCGCCTCGTCGAACTCGAGGTGGAGGACGAGACGCAGCTCGAGGACATGTGCCGCAAGCTTCTCGCGAACCCGCTCATCGAGGACTACGAGATCCTCGTCGGCTCGTGAACTTCGGCGTCGTCCAGTTCCCCGGCACCTGTGACGAGCGCGACGCCGTCCTCGCCTGCGAGCGCGTCGAGGGTGCAAGCGCCCAGCTGCTCTGGCACGGGGAGACCTCGCTCGACGGGATCGACGCGGTCGTCATCCCGGGCGGCTTCTCCTACGGCGACTACCTGCGCGTCGGCGCGATCGCCCGCTTCAGCCCGATGATGGAGTCTGTGGCCCGCTTCGCCTCAGACGGTGGCGTGGTGCTCGGCATCTGCAACGGCTTCCAGGTCCTCTGCGAGGCCGGGCTGCTCCCGGGTGCGCTCCTGCCGAACGTGGGGCTCCGCTTCGTCTGCCGCCAGGTGGGCGTCGAGGTCGTCAACGCCGAGACCTCGTTCACCCGCGCCTGCGAGCCCGGGCAGGTCCTCTCGATCCCGGTGAAGCACACGACCGGCCGCTATTACGCGCCGGGCGTAGAACTCGAGCGCATGGAGGCACACGGGCAGATCGTCCTCCGATACGCGCACGATGGCAACCCGAACGGGTCGAGTAACGACATCGCCGGCGTCTCGAACGAGGCCGGGAACGTCATGGGCCTGATGCCGCATCCCGAGCACGCGGTCGATCCGCTGACCGGCTCGGTCGACGGCCTCACCCTCTTCACCTCGATGGCGGTGGCCCGTGTCTGAGCCCACCGTCGAGGACGCGATCGCCCTCGGCCTCACCGCCGACGAGTACGCGCTGGTCTGCGAGAAGCTCGGCCGCGCGCCGGTGCAGGTCGAGCTCGCGATGTTCTCCCTGATGTGGAGCGAGCACTGCTCCTACAAGCACTCCAAGAAGCTCCTCGGCACGCTGCCCACCGAGGGCGAGGCCGTCTTCATGGGGCCCGGGGAGAACGCGGGCGCCGTGCGTGTGAGCGGCGATCTCGTCTGCGCCTTCAAGGTCGAGTCGCACAACCACCCGAGCGCGGTCGAGCCCTTCCAGGGCGCGGCCACCGGGGTCGGCGGGATCCTGCGCGACATCTTCGCGCTCGGCGCCCGGCCGGTCGCGGTGCTCGACGCGCTCCGCTTCGGCGAGCCCACCTCCGAGCGCTCTCGCTACCTGCTCGATCGCGCGGTGGCGGGCATCGGCCACTACGGCAACTCGATCGGCGTGCCGACGATCGGTGGCGACGTCTACTTCGAGGGCCCGTACGAGACGAACTGCCTCGTGAACGCGATGGCGCTCGGCCTCGCCCGCGAGGAGGAGATGATCAAGAGCGCCGCGGTCGGGCTCGGGAACCGGCTCGTGCTCTTCGGTGCCTCGACCGGCCGCGACGGGATCGGCGGCGCCTCGGTGCTCGCGTCGGCCGAGTTCGGTGAGGACGACGCGGACAAGCGGCCCTCCGTCCAGGTCGGCGACCCGTTCGAGGAGAAGAAGCTCCTCGAGTGCTCGCTCGAGCTGCTCGCCCGCGGCCTGCTCGTCTCCCTCCAGGACTGCGGCGCGGCGGGGCTCACGAGCGCCGCCTCCGAGATGGCCTCCAAGGGCGAGGTCGGCCTCGAGATCGACCTCGACGTGGTGCCGCTGCGCGAGCAGGGGATGGAGCCGTTCGAGATCATGGTCAGCGAGTCGCAGGAGCGGATGCTCTGCGTCTGCGAGCCCTCTCGCGTGGGCGAGGTCGTCGCCGTCTGCCAGAAGTGGGAGGTCCACGGGACCGCGATCGGGACGGTGATCGAGGAGCGCGTGATGCGCATCCTCCAGCACGGGTCGGTCGCCGGGGAGATGCCGGTCGAGGCGCTCGTCGACGACTGCCCGATGTACCCGATCTTCCCCGAGAAGCCCGCGGCGCCGCTCTACCCGGCGCCCGAGGGCACGCTGAGCGTCGAGGCTGACCTCCACGCGACGCTGATCGCGCTGCTCGCCTCGCCGAACCTCGCCTCGCGCCTGCCGCTCTTCCAGCAGTACGACTGGATCGTGCAGTCGCGGACGGTCCGCCGGCCCGGCGACGCGGACGCCGCCGTCCTCGCCCTCCCCGACGGGAGCGCCCTGGCCGCCTCGATCGACTGCAACGGACGGCGCGTGGCCTGCGACCCGTACGTCGGCGCGGTGGAGGCGGCGCTCGAGTGCGCCGCGAACCTCGCCTGCGTGGGCGCCAAGCCGCTCGGCACCACGAACAACCTGAACTTCGGGAACCCCGAGCGGCCCGAGGTCGCCTGGCAGCTCACCGAGGCGGTCCGCGGGCTCGGCGACGCCTGTCGCGCGCTCGAGGCGCCGATCGTCGGCGGAAACGTCTCGCTCTACAACCAGGGCGTCGACGGGCCGATCTACCCGACGCCGGTTGTGGGGATGGTGGGTGCGCTCCCGAGCGCGGAGGCTGCGGGCCGCATGGGCTTCGCGCACGAGGGGGACGCGATCGCCCTCGTCGGATGGAACAAGACGCCGTCGCTGGAGGGCTCGGAGCTCGCGAAGCTCCGCGGCGAGCCGCTGCCCGACGGGCTGCCCGGCTACGACCTCGATCACGAGGTGCGGGTGCTCGACGTCGTCCGCGAGGCGGTCCGCTCCGGCGCGGTGACCAGCGCCCACGACATCGCCGAGGGCGGCCTGCTCGTCGCGATCGCCGAGTGCTGCCTGGCCGGGGAGATCGGTGCGGACATGGACGCGATCTCCGCGGACCTGGGCTTCGTCCTGCACTTCGGGGAGCGGCGCGGCGGCTTCGTGCTCAGCGGACCCCGCGATGTGCTGGCCGCGCTCGACGTCCCGCTCGACCTCTTCGGCACCGTCGGCGGCGACGTGCTGCGGGTGGGCGATCCGGGCGGACCCGAGGTCAGCTGGACGCTCACGGAGCTCCGTGGCGCCCACGCCGCGCTGGCGCCGCTGTTCCCTTGAGCAGGAGAGCTCCGCCCACCGGGCCGCTCAGCCGGGTGGGCGTCGTCCCGCGCCGGGCTGAGCGTCGAGCCGGGTGCGGAGGTCGTGAGCGTCGATCTCCATCGTCTCGCCGGTCGAGTCGATGTCCGCGCCC
>JACDAP010000545.1 GCA_013695395.1 Solirubrobacterales bacterium | reverse complement strand
GTGCGCGGTACCGCGCGCCTGCGGCGCTGCCGGAGCGAGCGCCTGACGATCGTCGTCCAGCGCGCCCGCGCGGAGCGACGCACCGTCGCGCGGAGCACCCGGCGGCTGCGCGCCGGATGCCGCCCGTCCGCTCCGCCCGCGGCTCCGGCGCCTGCCGGGCCGACCCGGGTCCTCTTCAGTACCGACTTCACCCCCGGCCTCTTCGGGCCGCTCCCGCAAACGCCATACCCGAGCGACGTCGACGACGGCGTCGCGGTCGCCCTGGCGCTGAACGCGAAGGCGCTGCGGGTCGACGGCCTGGCGATCCAGTTCGGGAACAACGAGGCCGGGCCGAGCACCGAACGCGCGCGGCTCATGGTGCACGAGATCATGGGGCGCCGCGACATCCCGATCGCGAAGGGCGCGGAAGCGAAGCTCAATCCCGCGCCTCCCTCCGGCTCCACGGACCCGTGCGTGAACGACGGGGTGCGGCTCCTGAGCCGACTGCTCCGCGAGGGCCCCGCCACGATCGTCGCCGCCGGGCCACTGACCGACGTGGCCTGCCTGGCCCGGACCGACGCGGAGGCCGCCGCCAACGTCGTGGAGATCCTCGCCCAGATCGGTGCCCGGCCCGGCGAGGCCTACGACCTGAACGGCCGGCCGGCCCTCTTCTCCCTGAACGTCGGCGTGGACCCCGAGGCCACGCGCACCGTGCTGGCCAGCCCCGCGCTCGCCCACGCCACCATCATCGCCTCGCCCTACCACTTCGCCGGCGGGCTGCTCCTGGACGACGCCCGCGTGGACCGGCTCGGCGGCTCGAGCCCCGAGGGCATCTGGCTCCGGGAGCAGGCCTTCGCTTTCCGGGCGTTCTGGCGGGTCGCGTTCGGTGACAACGGGCTGCGGCCGTGGGACCAGACGCTCGTGTACCGGCTCATGCACCCGGAGGCGACGCGCACGGTCGACGTGGGCTGGCGCATGGTCGACTGCTCCGACCCGACGGGCCGGAACATCGGCTCGGCCTGCGCGGGGCACGGGCCGACCCAGTTCCCGACGCGTGACGGGGAGCCGCAGCAGCTCTGGCTCGGTGAAGGACCTGGCCAGCGAGCGCGTCCGCACCTGCGGATCCTCTCGGACTACGCGACGCCCGCAGACGGCACCCGTTTCCTCGACGCGGTCACCGCCCTGCGGGGCTGAGAACGAAGAAAGCCCCCGGGGCGGCGGGGGCTTTCAGGTGGGCCGTACTGGGCTCGAACCAGTGACCTCCTGCTTGTCGAGCAGGCGCTCTCCCAGCTGAGCTAACGGCCCTGGGAGTCGCGGGAGCGTAGCAACGGACGGTGGCGGCGGGCTGTGGCGCCGACGGGCTTCGCCTCCGCCTCGTCGCGGAGAAACCGCCGCAGCGACGGGACCCGCCGCGTAGCGCCCCCGAGGCCGTCCCACTACCATCGGCGGCGTTCGGCGACGTGGCGGAGTGGCTACGCAGCGGCCTGCAAAGCCGTGTACACCGGTTCGACTCCGGTCGTCGCCTTCCCGCGAAAGTCCAGCAAACGTGTGGGGCTTTCCCTCGCCCGCAACCAGGCCAGCGCGGAGATGGTCGACCGGCCCACCGTCCGCTACTCCGGCGAGTTCGACAGGTTCGACGCCGACGAACTGGCCGCGCTCGCCCGTGCCGCCGTCGACCATCAGGAATCAACGCTCTACCTGGCCGCAGCGTGGACCGGGCTGCGGCAAGGCGAACTGCTCGGCTGCGGTGGCCCCTTGACGAACTCGACGTGCCGCAGGTACCCGGCGGCGGCGTCCGCGAACGATGTGGACCTCGCCGGCCAGCGGGTCCGCGTCCGCCGAGCATGGAGTCAGGCCGCGAAGGCCGAGAAGGCCCCGAAGTCAGGGAAGGTCCGCAGCGTCCCCCTCGTGGCCGAGCTGATCCCGCCCCTCGACCGGCTCAGCCAGCGGGAGCACTTCACAGGCGAGGACGACCTCGTGTTCTGCACGGAGGTCGGTGAGCACCTCAACGGCTGGACCATGCGGCGCAAGTACCACGCCGCGCTCAAGCGGGCCGGGCTACGGAAGCTGACGATGCACAGCCTCCGCCACTGCTTCGGGACCGTGGCCGTCCGGGCGTTCCCGCTCTCAGACGTGCAGGCGATGCTCGGGCACGCGCACGTCACCACGACGATGCGCTACGTCCACCACCGGCCCGGTGCCGATGACGCAGCCAAGCTCTCCAGCGCCTTCCGTGGGAATGACGTGTCCCCTCTTGTGCCTGCGCTCGCTGCGGAGACCGCGGTCTAGTCCCGCTCCTCCGCGGTTGGAACCTATTACTCCAGGGCATGGTGTGATGATGGTTCTTGCCTTCGCCCTGGCCGGCGGCAGCCTCGTGTTCGCGATCTTCCTCGTGATCGTGTTCTTCGGGGCGGCCTACACGCTCTACTCCAAAAGCGGCACGGTCATCAATGCGCACCCCACCTCAGATGACGCTGATCCCGGTGCGGGCCGAGATCAGGACCAGTCCGGGCTCCAGAACCCGGACGCAGGGAAGTTCCGCGAGACCTTCGACGACGGCGGGTCGCGGTAGCTCCAACAGGTCCGCCGAGCGGCGGCGCCTTGCGGGCTGTGTCCCGAGACGTGTCCCGAGATGGGCCAATCGGGGCGAACTGAGCGCAACTCAGCCGCACTCAGAGCCAGCGTTAGAGCGGAAACCCCTGCAAAGGGGCGGCCTGCAAAGCCGTGTACACCGGTTCGACTCCGGTCGTCGCCTTCCCGCGAAAGTCCAGCAAACGTGTGGCGTTCGATGTACCAACGCGCTAGGGCGCCGAGCAGATGGCCCAGACGTAGAACGTTCTCATGCTGGCGCTGCCGTTGAAGTACCTGCCGGCCCAGCTGACCGGGACCGTGCCGGTGGTCGTGTCCTGGACAGGGCTGACGGAAAGGGGCCCGACCGGACCCGACTGGATGATGCGGTCGTTGTCGATGCCTCCGTCAGCCGCCCCGACGCCGCCGCCCGTAACTCGCTTACCTGCCGGGCAGTTGACGCGGAGGCCGCCACTCGACATGCCGGCGAGCGAGAGATCCCCGCGTACCACGGTGACGTTCGTCGCGCCGTTGGTCCCGTTCGTCCCGTTTGTCCCGTTGACGCCGGCATCGCCCTTCACGCCGGTATCACCCTTCGCTCCGCCCGGCCCGGCGGGGCCAGGTGCGCCAGCCACCAGCTGCCCACGCTTGAAGTCTCTCACGAGCAGCGACCCGTCCTGGACCTTGCCCGACGTCACGGCGTTCCTGCCGAGGTCGGAGTTCCTCACCGCACCCGACTTGATCTGAGCAGTGCCAACACTGTTCCGTGGAAGCACGACCGCGGCGTACGACACTCCGCCGAGCGCGACGAAAAGCGCGAGATATCCCACGAACTGCTGCCGGACGTGTCGCCCGAAACTGTTGAACATGCCGATCCCCCTTCTCGAAGCGCGCCGCCCGTCGGGCTCGCAGATCGAACGAGTCTCACGCACGCTTCCGCAAAGTCAAGACCCTCCCTGCCCGTGTGAGATCGCAGATCACAGTCGCCGGAGGAGGCCCGCAGGTTGCGTGCGGCGGCGTCGGTCCCCCTTCGGCGAGGCCCACGATGTGGTCGACGGGTTGGGCCGGTGCGCCGCAGATTCGGCACACGTAGCTGTCGCGGTCGAGGATCGCGGTCGGTAGGCCCCGCCAGGCTCGCGTTGAACCTTTCCGGGCGAGCACCACCTGTCGTCCATTGCTGTAGTTGCATCCGCAACTACTTTGACGTACCGTCCTGGACATGGAACTCGACGGTCTTCACCACATCTCCGCGATCACCGGCGACGCCCGCCTGAATCTCGCCTTCTACACCGGAGTGCTGGGGCTCAGGTTGACGGCCAAGACCGTCAACCAGGATGACCCGTCTGTGTACCACCTCTTCTACGGGGACGAGCGCGCCCGGCCCGGGGCGGATCTCACCTTCTTCGAGTACCCCAACGCGGTTCCCGGACGCCCCGGGGCCGGGATGGTCCACACGATCGTCTCGCGCGTCGGCTCGGCGTCGGCTCTCGACTTCTGGGCTGCACGCCTGGCCGGGAACGACGTCGCGGTGGAGCGCACCGCCCAGTCCGTCCGGTTCGCAGACCCGGAGGGGCTGAAGCACGAACTCGTCGTCCCCCGGAGCACCGACGCGCCGCTCATCGCCGAGCACCCGGAGATCCCGGCCGAGCACCGGCTGCAGGGCTTCGAAGGCGTCCGCGCCTACTCCGCCTACCCGGAGGGCTCCGGCATCGTTCTCGAGCGCCTGATGGGCGCCACCGCGCCCGGACCGTCCGACGCGTGGATCGGCGGCGAGGAGGCCTGGGAGCTGCGCACCGAGCGCCGCGGCGGCTGGATCGCCTTCGACCCCGCCCCCGCCGAGCCCGGGCGCCAGTCCGCCGGGACCGTCCACCACATCGCCTGGAGCACACGCGACGAGGAGCTCCAGGGCTGGATCGACGCAGTGACCGACGCCGGCCTGCCCAACTCCGGATACGTCGATCGCCACTACTTCCATTCGCTCTATTTCCGCGAACCCGGCGGGATCCTCTACGAGCTCGCGACCGCCGAACCGGGCTTCCTCGTCGACGGCCTGAGCCTCGACGAGCTCGGCACCCGCATCATCCTGCCCCCCTTCCTCGAGTCCCAGCGCGCCGCCGCCGAAGCCAAGCTCACCCCACTCTCCGACCCGCGCGCGTCGTGGACCACGCCTCGCTAGACTGCGCTTCCGGAAGCACCCGCGGATGTAGCTCAGTTGGCTAGAGCGTCTGCTTGCCATGCAGAAGGTCGAGGGTTCGAGTCCCTTCATCCGCTCCTCCCGAAAGCCCCGCATTCCCGCGGGGCTTTCTTCGTTCCGGGGACGTCGACGCTGACGTCCGCGTCGACCGCGGGTACCACTCGTGGGTCAGATGGCGCAGGCGAGGCTGCGGAGACTTGACCCGTCTCGCCCCGCGGCCTTGGCGGTGTACAGCTCCAGATCTGCAGCGTGGAGAACAGAATCGGGAGTCCACGCCTCGTCGCCCGGGGGTAGGCAGGTGACCCCGCCGATGCTGGCGCAGGGCGTGAGGGTCACGGCGCCGAACGGAATGTGGATCTCGCGCAGGGATCGCAGCAACTTCTCGGTCACCGCCTCGACGGTCCCCGCCTTGACGTCGGGGAGCAGAACGACGAACTCGTCGCCGCCCACCCTGGCCACGTAGTCGGTGGAGCGCAGCTGACGTTTCAGCGCATGGGCCACCTCCACCAGGAGCGCGTCCCCCGCCGCGTGTCCGGCCGTGTCGTTGACCTGCTTGAACCGGTCGAGATCGATCACGAGGAGCCCGAAGGGGCGAAGATGACGGTGAAGGGTCGCGAGTTGGCGCACGATCTCCTCGTGGAGCCGTCGCCTGTTGTAGAGCCCGGTGAGGGGGTCTCTCTCCGAGAGTCGCTTGAGCTCTTTGGCGAGCACACGCTTCTCGGCGTCGGCGTGCTCGATCGACCACGCGGCCCGCCAGACGATCGGCACGAACAGGCTGATCGTCGCCGATGCGAAAAGCCAAGCGCCGGTTGCCGTGCCGTAGAGGCCGGCGGCCTGGCCGGCGAGACGAAGGATCGTCAACAGGGGTATTCCGAGCACGATCATGGGGATGAGCCGGCGCACCAGGGTCCCGCCGGCCCCCTCGCTGGCCAGCAGCCGCATCGGGCCACGGTCCGGCCGCGAAGCGAGGAGACCGAAGCCAAGCAAAAGGGTCCCGACCGCCGTCGGCACCGCCATCTGGGTCTGCTTGGCGAATCCGTACAGGCT
>JACDAP010000518.1 GCA_013695395.1 Solirubrobacterales bacterium | reverse complement strand
CGCCGAGCGTCGGCTTGGCGTACTTCAGCCAGAGCTTGAAGGAGGAGTAGCGAGTCTCCCGCGCCTCGAAGTGGGTCCCGGCGGCCCGGTCCCCGTCCAGGAGCCGGCCGAGGTCACCGGGGACCAGGCCGCTGCCGATCGCCGCAGGCATCCCGGCCGCGGTGGCCATCTCGGCGGCGACGACCTTGGAGCGCATGCGGCCCGAGCCGAGCGCCGAGGTCTCGTGCCCGATGGCGAGCTCCTCCAGCGCGGAGAAGTCGACGACCTCGCGGACCCGTTCGGCGGCCGGGTCGCGACGCGGGTCGGCGGTGTAGAGGCCGTCAGTGACCGTGAGCAGCACGAGCCGGTCGGCCCCGAGCAGGATCGCGACCTGGGCGGCGAGGAAGTCGTTGTCGCCGAAGGAGATCTCGTCGGTCGTGGTGGTGTCGTTCTCGTTGATGACCGGGACGATCCGCCAGTCCAGCAGCCGCGAGAGCGTCTGGCGCACGTTCAGGTAATGGGTGCGGGCACGCAGGTCGAAGAACGTGAGCAGCACCTGGGCGGAGCGGACCTCGCGAGCGGCGAACAGCTCCTGCCAGGACTGGTAGAGCCCGCCCTGCCCGACGGCGCTGGCCGCCTGGAGATCGGCCGTGGCCGTCGGACGGACAGGCAGGCCGAGGGTGCGCATCCCGCGGGCGATCGCCCCGCTGGAGACGACGATCAGCTCGTGCCCGGCGGCGTGACGCGCGGCGAGCTCGTCGCAGACCCCGGTGAGCGCCTCCACGCGCAGCGACCCGTCGTCGCGGGCGACGACGCTCGATCCGAGCTTGACGACGTAGCGGGCCATGGGCGCGGGGGACTCTACGGCCAGTGCGTCAGTGGAGCTCGAAGACGAGGCCGGCGATCTCGACGTCGTCGCCGGGTTCGAACCCCTCGGCCTCGAGCGCCCGTACGACGCCCATCCGGCCGAGACGGTGCTCGACGTGCGCGAGCGCATCCTCGTTCTCGAGGTCGTGCCGGGCGAGCAGCCGCTCGACCTGCTCGCCGCTGACCCGGAAGAGCCCGTCCTCCACGCGCTCGACGCTCCAGCCGCGCCCGGCGGCGGGACGGAAGACCCGGTGCTCGGCGAGCTCCGCCTCCCCCGCGAGCTCGACCGGGGCCGGGACGTTCTCGAGCGGGACACGACGCAGCAACTCGGTCCGCAGCTCATCGAGACCGACGGCGGTCGCGCTCGAGCTGACGATCACGGGGGTCCGGGTGAGCTGCTCGGGGTCCTCCCATTCCTCGGCGGGCGGGAGCTCCGCGTCGAAGCGCTCCTGCCAGACCTCCCGGGCGAGCTCGGCCTCCTCCGCCGGGACGAGGTCGCTCTTGCTGAGCACCAGGATGCGCGGGAGCGCGGCGAGCCGCGCGTCGTGCCGGGCGAGCTCGCGCTCGATCACGGAGTGGTTGTCCTCCGGCTGCGAGCCGTCGAGCGGGGCCAGCTCCAGGACGTGCACCAACAGGCGGCAGCGCTCGACGTGGGCGAGGAACTCGTGGCCGAGCCCGGCACCGTCACTGGCGCCCTCGATCAGGCCGGGAATGTCGGCGAGGATCAGCTGGCGGTCGCCACCGTCGAGCGTCCCGAGCACCGGCTCGAGCGTGGTGAACGGGTAGTTCGCGATCTTCGGAGCCGCGCGGGTGAGGACCGAGATCAGCGAGGACTTTCCTGCGTTCGGGACCCCGACGAGGCCGACGTCGGCCAGCAGCTTCAGCCGCAGGTCGAGCCAGCTCTCCTCGCCTTCGAGCCCCTTCTCGGCGAAGCGCGGCGACTGGCGGGTGGAGGACTTGAACTTGCGGTTGCCCCGTCCGCCGGAGCCGCCCGCAGCGACGGTGACGCGCTGGCCGGGCCGCACGAGGTCGTGAACCGTGCCGTCGGCGGCGTGGACCTCGGTGCCGGGCGGGACGCGGACCTCCATCGTCTGGCCGTCGGCCCCGTGGCGCTGATTGCCCTCGCCGTGGCGGCCACGCGTCGCCTTGTAGTGGACGGAGCGCTTGAAGGCCTGCAGGTCGCGCAGCGAGTCGTCACAGACCATGACGACGTCGGCGCCGCGACCACCGTCACCGCCGTCGGGCCCGCCCATCGGCACGTGCGCCTCCCGCCGGAAGCTCATGCAGCCGTTCCCGCCGCCGCCCGCCTGGACGAAGATCCGCGCCTTGTCGTAGAGCACGGTTCGGGCTAGCGGAGGGGTTGGACGGGACGGGGCATCGGCCTCCTAGTCTGACGCCATGGCCTCAGACGACGTTCTCATCATCACCGGCGCCAGCACCGGGATCGGCGCCGAGACCGCGCGCGCCGCCTCCGCGGCGGGCTGCCGGCTCGTGCTTGCCGTCCGCTCGGCGGACAAGCTGACCGCGCTGGCCGAGGAGCTCGGCGGCGGGGAGCGCGCGATCGCGGTCCCGACGGACGTCACCGACTGGGAGGCCAACGAGGCCCTGGTCGCCGCGGCGAGCGACGCGTTCGGCCGGGTGGACGCGATCTTCGCGAACGCTGGCTTCGGCGCCTCGCGCGGCTGGCTGAACGAGAGCCCGGAGCACTGGCGCGACATGGTCCTCACGAACGTCCTCGGCTGCGCGTACACCGTCCGTGCGGCGATCCCAGCCCTCAAGGAGACCAAGGGGCACGTCTTCCTGACCGGGTCGGTCGCCGGCCGCCGGGCGCTCCCG
>JACDAP010000512.1 GCA_013695395.1 Solirubrobacterales bacterium | reverse complement strand
AAGCACATTTGGTATTAGCCCGACTTTCGTCGGGTTGTCCCAATCATCGGGGCAGGTTACCCACGTGTTACTCACCCGTTCGCGGCTCTGCCAGGCCCGAAGGCCCTTCGTCGCTCCACTTGCATGTCTAAAGCACGCCGCCAGCGTTCGTCCTGAGCCAGGATCAAACTCTCCGTGAAGAACTCACTTCATTCTTTACCGGCACAAGGCCGGCGTTCACTTCGAGTTGTCCGTGACCAGTTTGTGCGGCCCTCCTACACTGGAGAGCCGCGGTCATGACAGGTACTACTTGAACCACCGGTGCCCAGCTTGGATACCGGTGGGTCGAACTTGGACGCACACCTCACGGCTTTGCTAGCCGAAGGTGCGCATGCTGTTGAGTTTTCAAAGACCGTCGCGCCCAAACTCTTGAGAAGGTGCTGCCTTCTGCGAGGATCGCGCTCGGAGCCGTGCTGCGCTACGAGTCGGGTCGAGGAGTGTAGCGCTTCGGAGGCGATCTCGGAAGATCTTCTCGTGCTGCGCGGCGTCTGCTCGATCCCGGAGCGCGGCAATGTAGCACCGCGCTGCGAGAGGAGTCCTGCGCCCTCCGTGACCCTTCGACGGCGGGCTGGGCACAGGGCCTGACCAACCGACGGGCGGCAGTCTAGCCACTTTCGCGCGCCGCGTGCGCTGCGCCAGCCCTCAGCCCAGCTCCAGACGGCGGAAGGCCCGCTTGCCGACCTGCAGGACGACGCCGTCGAGCTGGTCTCGTCCGACGTCCAGGCTCGTGACCTGGTTGCCGTCGATCCGCACACCGCCGGCCGTGATCAGCCGGCGAGCCTCGGAGCGCGACCGCCCGAACGCCTCCGCAACGAGCCCAGGCAGATGCACCAGATCCTCGCCGGCACCGACCACGTGCACCGGCATCTCGACCGGTGCCTCGCGCGCGACGAACACGCGATCGAAGTGCGCTTCCGCCTCGGCGGCGGCAGCCGGGTCGTGCAGGCGCGCGACCAGGGCGCGCGCGAGCAGCCGCTTGGTTTCGCGCGGCCCGGTCCCGGCGGGCGGCGGTGCGACCCCGAGCTGGGCGAACCAGTCCGCCATCGCCGCGTCCGGGAGGGAGAGGATGCGGCCGTACATCTCTTCCGGCTCCTCGGTGAGGCCAACGTGATTGCCCAACGACTTCGACATCTTCTGCTGGCCGTCGATGCCCGTGAGGATGGGAACGGTGAGCACGCTCTGCTCGGGCATCCCGTAGGCACGTTGGACGTCTCGACCGAGCATCAGGTTGAAGGTCTGATCGGTGCCGCCGAGCTCGACGTCGGCGGCGACCGCGACCGAGTCGTAGCCCTGCATCAGCGGGTACAGGAGCTCGAGGATGGAGATCGGCGCGGAGGCCGAGAAGCGCCGGGCGAAGTCGCTGCGCTCGAGGATCTGCGCGACCGTGGTCGTGCGCGCGAGCGCGAAGAGCTCCTCCATCGGCATGTCGAGCCACTCGGAGTTCCGCCGGACCTCGAGCAGGTCGTCATCCGCGCTCAGGACCTTGTGCGCCTGACGCCGGTAGGTGTCGGCGTTGGCGTCGATCTCCGCGCCGGAGAGCGCGGGCCGGGTCTGCGACCGGCCGGAGGGATCGCCCACGCGGGCGGTGTAGTCGCCGACGATCAGCACGACACGGTGGCCGCGGTCCTGGAACTCGCGGAGCTTCTGGAGCACGACGGTGTGGCCGAGGTGCAGGTCCGGCGCGGTCGGGTCGAGGCCGAGCTTGACGCGGAGCTGGCGGCCCTCCCGCGACGCGCTTCTCATCCGCTCCGCGAGTGCGCCGGCGGGGAGCGCCTCGACGACGTTGCGGGTCAGGAACGTCGCGTCGGCTGTGGGGTCGCTCATCGCGGCCGATGGTAGTCTGGGTGTCCGTCGGAGCGGCGTTATGACGCCGTCCGCTGATGTGAGGTAGGCCGCTACGGCCGACCTTCGCTCTGAATGCCCGCCGCGCGGGCCGCTCGACCCGCCCCTTATGCGCGACCGCGATCGCAACACCGCCCCGCCCCGTGCGCGTACCCGGCTGAAGAAGCTGCGGTTGCTCGTGATCCTCGGGCCGCTCGCGCTGCTGGCCGCCGTCTCGACCGCGTTCGGGATGATGATGGCGGTCGCCTCCGATCTTCCCGCGCTCGAGAACGAGCCCGCGTACCGAACCTCCGCGGACACCCGCAACTCGATCCTCGTCGACGCCCACGGTGAGACCATCGGCCGCCTGGTCTCCGAGAAGAACCGGGTCTTCGTCAAGTACGACGACATCGCCCCCGCGATGCGCTCCGCGATCGTCGCCGTCGAGGACGAGCGCTACGCGACCAACAACGGGGTCGACCTGCGCGGCATCGCGCGCGCGTTCACGCAGGACATCGTCCAGCAGCGCGCGGCCCAGGGCGGCTCGACCATCACCCAGCAGTTCGTCAAGAACGCGCTCGAGGCGCAATCCCAGCGCACCGTCTTCCAGAAGGTTCGCGAGTCCGCGCTCGCGTACCACCTCACGCGCCGCTGGGGCAAGAAGAAGATCCTCCAGGAGTACCTCAACTCGATCTACTTCGGCAACGGCGCCTACGGCATCGAGGCCGCCGCCGAGACCTACTTCGGGCAGGAGCCGGATCTCGCGGCGGTCGGCTGCGGCAAGCCGACGCGGCCGCCGTGCGCGAGCCTGCTGCGGCCGTGGGAGGCCGCGTTCCTCGCGGGCATCGTCGCCTCGCCCTCCGGCTTCGACCCGGTCACCAACCCACGCGACTCCACCGCGCGCCGTGCCGTCGTGCTCAAGAAGATGCTCGATCAGGGGTATATCGACCGCGAGCAGTACGAGACCTCGCTCGCCAAGCCGATGCCGGACACCCCCCGCGCGCCGACCCTCGACGCGAAGCTCGGTTCGGAATACTTCGTTTCGTGGGTGCGCCAGCAGCTCGTCGACCGCTACGGCGCCCAACGCGCCTTCGAGGGAGGCCTGAAGGTGCGCACGACCCTTGACCTCGAGCTCCAGCAGGCGGCCGAGGTGGCAGTCCGCAACTACCTCCCGGGTCCGAACGGGCCGACTGCCTCGCTCGTGGCGATCGACAACGACTCGGGCGAGGTCCGGGCCATGGTCTCGGGCACGAAGGAGTTCACCGACGCGCCGTTCAACCTCGCCACCCAGGGTCAGCGCCAGCCCGGGTCGGTCTTCAAGCCGTTCATCCTGGCCGAGGCGCTCAAGCAGGGCGTCGGGCCAGGGAAGGTCTACCCGTCGCGCAAGCGCTACTTCTGCGTCACGAAGAACAAGAGCGGCAAGGGGTGTCGCGAGACGTTCGAGGTCAACAACTTCGAGAGCACCTACGTCGGGCAGCGGACGCTCGGCAACGCGCTCACCTACTCCGACAACTCGGTCTACGCTGCCGCCGGCATCGAGCTCGGGACCAAGAAGGTCGCGCGTCTGGCCGAGCGGATGGGGATCCGCTCGCCGGTCTCCTCGAACCTCGCGATGACCCTCGGTGGGCTCAAGCAGGGCGTGACGCCCCTCGACATGGCGCACGCGTACGAGACCTTCGCGACCGGCGGCAAGCGCGTGACCGGGTCGCTCGGCTCCTCCGAGAACGGCCCCGTCGGGATCACCCGGGTCCTCGGCAAGAACGGGGATCCGATCAAGGACGGGGTCAACAAGACCAACCGGATCGACGTGCTCTCCCAGGGCCAGGCCGAGCAGGCCACCGCGGTCATGTCCACGGTGGTCCAGCAGGGCACCGGCAAGCGCGCGGCGTTCGGCGAGTTCGCCGCCGGGAAGACCGGCACGACGGAGAACTCGGGCGACGCCTGGTTCGTCGGCTTCACCGACCGGCTCACGGTCGCGGTCTGGGTGGGCTATCCGGACGAGCTCAAGCCGATGGAGACCGAGTTCCGCGGCGGCCCGGTCGAGGGCGGCACGTTCCCGGCGCTCATCTGGCGCGACTTCCAGATCGCGGCCAACGCCTCGATCGACAAGCGGGCCGCGGCCGATCGGGAGCGCCGCGGCCTGCCGCCCGTCGGGGCGAGCGGCACCTCGGGGGCCTCCGGGAGCTCGGAGCCGCTTCCGACCCCGTCGGCCGAAGGCGACGTCGTGCCCGAAGGCGGCGGCACCGGTGACGGCGGGAAGCCCGACGGCGCCGGAGCGCCGGACGGAACGGGCGGCGGACAGCAGCCCAAGCCGGCGGCTCCCGAGGCGGGCGGGAACGCCACGCCGGCACCCGCTCCGAACCCGACACCGGCGACTCCGGCACCGGCCACACCGCCGGCCCAGTCGGCCACGCCACCGGCCACGCCGCCGGCCAGCGGGACCGGCGGAGGCGTCGCCGCTCCCC
>JACDAP010000500.1 GCA_013695395.1 Solirubrobacterales bacterium | reverse complement strand
GTCGCCACGCCGCCGAGCGCCGGCGCGATCGCGACGCCGCGGAAGCGCTCACGCTCGTCCGGGGCACTCGTGGCCTCGATCCGCACCCGCTCGAGGAGCACGCGCAGGACGACGTCCATCTCCATGTGCGCGAAGCTCGCCCCGATGCAGCGGCGCAGCCCGCCGCCGAACGGGAGCCACGCGTAGGTGTCCGGGCGGGCGGTGAGGAAGCGGTCAGGGTCGAAACGCTCGGGCCGGTCGAAGAGGCGCGGGTCGAAGTGCGTGAGCGAGGCGGCGCAGGCGATGTGGATGTCGGCCGGGAGCAGGTGACCGCCCAGCTCGTAGGGCTCCATCGTGTACCGGCCCGCGGCGGGGATCACCGAGCGGACGCGCTGGAGCTCCTTGATCGTCGCGTCGCGCAGTGCGCGCCCGCCCGCGTCGACCTCCTCGACCAGGCGGGCGAGGATCTCGGGGTGGCGGCTCAGCCGCTCGACCGCCCAGGAGAGCTGGTGCGCGGTCGTCTCGTGGCCGGCGGCGAGCATGGTGACGAGCTGATCGCGGATCTCCGCGTCGGCCACCCTGCTGCCGTCGAGGTGGGTGGACTGCACGAGGAGCGCGAGGACGTCGGCGCGCTCCTCGAGCTCCGGATCCTCGCGGGCGATCGCGATGAGGCGGTCGAGCACGACGTCGATGCGGGCGCGGAGCCGGAGGAACCGGCCCCAGGGGCTACGGGGCCCGAGGTCGCGCTGGAGCGGGATCAGCAGCGAGAGCCGCGAGCCCTGCTCGGTCCACGGCGGGAGGAGCTCCTCGAGCTCGTGGAGCTCACGGCCGGTCGCGCCGAAGACGGCCCGGAGGATCGCGCGGAGCGTGATGCGCTGCATGGCGGGGCCGACCGGGAACGGGGTGCCGACGGGGAACCGGTCGATCTCGGCGCTCGCCACCTCCTCGATGAGCCCCTCGTAGGCGCGCATCCGCTGGCCCTTGAAGGGCGGGAGGAGGAGGCGGCGCTGCTCGAGGTGGCGGCCCTCGTCGATGCCGAGCAGCGAGTGCTCGCCGAGGACGGCGCGCAGCGGCGAGTGGTCGCCGGCGTGGAGCACCTTCGGGTCCGCCGTGAAGACCTGCTTGACGAGCGTGGGGTCGGAGAGGACGACGAAGCGGCCGACGGCCAGCGCCTTGATCGTGAAGAGCGCGCCGTAGCGCCGCCGCTGGCGCTCGAGGTAGGGGCGCTGGCGCAGCGCCATGCCAAGGACCTGGACGGTCGCAGGCGCGCGCGGGCCCGGGGGCAGGCTCGTCGGGGCGGTCGGGGCAGGTGCGGCGGCGGGCATGGCGGTCCTCTCGGGGTCGAAGCGGTACGACACCGTACCAGGTATTGGTACGCCTGCGTACCGAGGCGGTTCTATCCTGCCGGGAATGTGTCGGAACATCCGCACCCTGCACAACTTCGAGCCACCCGCGAGCGAGGACGAGATCGAGGCCGCGGCGCTGCAGTACGTGCGCAAGATCAGCGGCTCGACGAAGCCCTCGCAGACCAACGCGGCGGCGTTCGAGCAGGCCGTCGAGGCGGTGACCGCGGCCTCGCGCGAGCTCCTGGCCTCGCTGGTCACCACCGCGCCGTCGAAGGACCGGGAGGTCGAGGCGGCCAAGGCGCGGGAACGCGCCGCGAAGCGCTACGCGGCCTAGCCGGGCCCGCGTTCCATCGCGCCGCGCCCGAGTCCCATCGCTGCGCGATCAGCCGCCGCTTGTCCCTCGCGCCACGTCGCGCATGAGTTCGCCGCGATCGCGGTAGGCAACGGACGTCCCCCTTCCAAGGAGTCCGCATGTCCGATCACGTGTACAAGAGCATCGAGGTCACCGGGTCCTCGACCGAGTCGATCCAGGACGCCGTGCGCGTCGCCGTCGCCAAGGCCGCCGAGAGCGTGCACAACCTCGAGTGGTTCGAGGTCACCGAGATCCGCGGCCACATCGCCGACCAGCAGCTCGCGCACTTCCAGGTCACGACGAAGCTCGGCTTCCGCCTGGAGTGAGGCGTGCGCCCGGTCCCCCCGGAGACGAACCGCCCGCCTTTTCCCTCGCTCCGCGCAGAACATGCCGGGCGGTTCCCCTGAAGAGGCGGGTGCGTAGGCTCCGCGGCATGAGCGACGAGCTGACCCTGGAGCGCGACGGCGGCGTCGCGCTGCTCACCCTGCGCGCGCCCTCGCGACGGAACGCGCTGACCGTGGCGATGGCCGAGGCGATGGTCGCGGCCTGCGAGGAGATCGACGCGGACGCGTCGATCGGCGCGGTGATCGTCGGCGCCGAGGGCGACTACTTCTGCGCGGGCGGGGACCGGGCCACCCTCGCCGCCGCCGGAGAAGACCCTGCCGAGCCCGCCGCCTACCGCGGCCTCACGGCGATCTACGAGGCGTTCGCGCGCGTCGGCCGGCTGGAGCCGCCGACGGTCGCGGCGATCCGGGGCGGTTGCGTCGGCGCGGGCACGAACCTGGCGCTCGCCACCGACCTGCGCGTCGTCGCCGAGGACGCCCGGCTGGCCTCCGGCTTCCTCCCCATCGGCCTGCACCCCGGCGGCGGTCACTCTCACCTTCTCTCGCGCGCGTGCGGGCGCGAAACCGCGAACGCGATGCAGCTCTTCGGCGCGGCGGTCAGCGGCGCACGGGCCGCCGAGCTGGGCCTCGCGTGGGCGGCGG
>JACDAP010000495.1 GCA_013695395.1 Solirubrobacterales bacterium | reverse complement strand
GTGCTCGGCCGGCTGGGGGAGGAGCTCGACGTGGAGGCCGGCCGCGAGGCGGCCGAGCTCGCCGCGCTCAGCGCGTTGGCGACGCTCCGCCACGAGCTCGGCACGCTCGACGCCGTCGCGCGGATCGTCTCGCTGCGGGCGAGCATCAACGCGACCCCGGGCTTCTCCGCGCACACCCAGGTGGCCGACGCGGCCTCCGAGCTGCTGGTCGCCGTCTTCGGCGAGCGCGGCCACCACGCGCGGATCGCCCTCGGGGTCAGTTCCCTGCCGGTCAACCTGGCGCTCGAGCTCGAGCTGCTCGTCGAGGTCACTCCGCCCGGGTGAGCCTCAGGCGCCGACCGGCAGTGCCTCGCGCGGGATCGCCCCGACCGGGAGGCGACCGACCGAGCCCGGGAAGAGCCCGTCGGCCCACTGCCCGCAGGGCCGCGGGCCGATGATGGCGCGCAGGTCCTCCATCGCCATCAAGAGCTTTAACGACGGTGCGATCTGCAGGTCGGCGGCGCTGACCTGCTCGCCCCCGAGGGTGCCGTCGGCCAGCCAGCCGTCGATCTTCTCGAGCCAGCCGGGCAGGCTCTGCAGGTCGGCAGCGCGGGCGTCGTCCGAGGTCGCGTTGAGCTTCAGCTCGATCCGCGCGACCACCGGGATCGCCGCCTTGAGCACCGGCGCGGGCAGCGGCATCTTCGCCCCCTCGGAGAACGAGGGAGCGTCGGCGGCGTTGGCCAGCAGCGTCGGCCAGAGGATGCGGCGCGTGGCCGCCTGGAGCACCTCGTCGCCCCACGCCTCCGCCTCCAGCACGCGCTCGCGTGCCTCACCGTCGGCCGGCAGAAGCGCCGGCTCGGGGACGAGCTGGTCGAGCCGGCGCAGGATGGTGCGCGACCCCGTGAGCTTCTCCCCGGTCTCGAGCTTGATGCCCGGCACCGTCCGCTCGCCGAAGAGCAGCCGCATCACCGCGGCGTGCATGGCCGGCGGCAGCTCGATGATCTTGTAGGCGAGGCCCTTCATCTCGAGGGCACGCTTGACGGTCTCGCAGGGATGGGAGCCGTGGACGACATACAGGGTGGCGGGCATCCCCTGACCCTATAAGCGATCATCTCAGGCGGATGCTCCTGGTCGTCGACGTCGGCAACACGCAGACCCACTTCGGGACCTACTCGGGCGATGACCTGCTGGAGCATTGGCGCTTCGCGACCGTGCGGACCTCGACGGCGGACGAGCTCGGCGCCGCCCTGCGCGCCCTGCTCGAGCTCCGGGGCATCGGCCTGGCCGATCTCGACGGCTCGATCATCTCGAGCACCGTCCCCCAGCTCGAGCCCGAGTGGATCAAGATGGGCCAGCGCTACCTCGGCCACGACACGCTCGCCGTCGGTCCCGGCCTGAAGACCGCGATGCCGATCCGCATCGACAACCCGCGCGAGCTCGGCGCGGACCGCCTGGTCAACGCGATCGCCGCCTACGACCGCGTCGGCGGGCCCGTCATCTCCGTCGACTTCGGCACCGCGGTCAACTACGACGTGGTCTCGGCGAAGGGCGAGTACCTCGGCGGCGTGATCGCGCCCGGGGTGGAGCTCTCCCTGGACGCGCTCACCACCCGCGGGGCGAAGCTCCCGAAGATCGACCTGATGGCGCCCCGGCACGCGATCGGCAAGTCGACCGTCGAGGCGATCCGCTCCGGGGTCATCTACGGCTACGCCGGCCAGGTCGACGGGCTCGTCACGCGGCTCATGGAGGAGCTGGGGGAGGAGGCGGAGGTGCTGGCCACCGGGGGCCTCGCCTCCTACATCGTCCCGCACACCACCGTGATCGACGAGATCGACGAGGACCTCACGCTGCGCGGGCTGAAGATCCTGCACGAGCGCAACACCTGAGCGCGTGGCCGCCCGCCCTGTCCTCACCCGCGAGCACGCTCGGCGGCTGGCGCTCCACGCGCAGGGCCTCGCCCTGCCCCCCGCCAGGGGCCGGCCGTCCGCCGGCGCGGTGGCGGCGACGATCGAGCACCTCGGCGCGGTCCAGCTCGACCCGATCAGCGCGGTCGCCCGCTCGCCGCTGCTCGTCCTCCACGCCCGGCTGGGTGCCGGCTTCCAGGAGGAGGAGCTGGACGCCGCGATCCACTCGGATCGCTCCTGCTTCGACTACTGGGCCCACGACGCCTCGGTCGTCCCGGTCGCCGATCTCCCGCTGCACCGGTGGCAGCAACGCCGCCACCTGGCCCTCGACACCGCTCGCTCGCAGCGGCTGCGCGCCTGGATGGAGGCCAACGTGCCGTTCGCCGATGCGGTGCTCGCGGACCTGCGCGAGCACGGTCCGCTGCGAGCCTGCGACCTCGAGGACCACTCCGCGGAGCCCTGGCGCTGGGGCTACTGGACCGACGAGGTCTCCTCGCGGCAGACCGTGGCGCGGATGCTCCAGCTGCTCTGGATGACCGGACGGGTCGGCGTGGCGGGGCGGCGCGGGATCGAGCGCCTGTGGGATGTCTTCGAGCGCTGCCTGCCGCCGGGGGCGCTTGCGGCCGCGGACGCCGCACCGCTCTGCGACCGGGAGGTGACAGAGCGGGCGACGCGGAGGGCGCTCGGGATGCTCGGTGTCGCCAGGTCCGCCCACATCACCCGGCACTTCACGCGCGGGCGGTATCCGGGGCTCGCCGAGGTGCTGGCCGGTGGCGTGAGGACCGGAGAGCTCCGCGAGGTGGAGGTCGAGGGCTGCCGAGGGGTCTGGTTCGCCCTCGCGGAGACGCTCGAGCGGCTCGACGAGCTCGAGCCCGGCCGCCGCACCGTCGCGCTCTCCCCGTTCGACAACCTGCTCTGCGACCGGGCGCGGGCCGCCGAGCTCTTCGGCTTCGACCACCGCCTCGAGATCTAC
>JACDAP010000487.1 GCA_013695395.1 Solirubrobacterales bacterium | reverse complement strand
GCGATCAGCCGGCCACGCCCCTCGCGCAGCTCGAGCACGAGCAGCGACGCGAAGAACGCCGGGTAAACGGCGTCGATCCCGAAGCGGTCGAGATCGCCGAGGGCCCCCTGCGAGAGCGCGCCGATCGCGGTGCCGCCCGTCCAGCCGAACCACTGCGGGACGGTCGCGCCCCAGAGCTTGTGGCGGTCGAAGCGACCCTCGCCGAGGTTCGAGATCACCCAGGAGGCGTCGACCACGGCCTGCCCGCCGAGCGCCCGGCGCAGCGGCCCGCCCGGCAGCGAGGGCCCGAGCGCGAGCCCCATGGGGATGAAGCGCCCGTTCATCAGCGTTCCCGCGACGACTGCGGTAGGGATGCTCCCGCCTCCGGTCACCACGGCGAGCGCCGCGAACTGCGCCGAACCCGCGTGGACGATCGCGGACATGAGGATCGCGGCGGCCGGCGGGAAGCCCGAGGCGACGGCGAGCACCCCGAAGGAGAGCCCGAGCAGCAGTGCCGCCGCGCCGAATGGCAGCGCTGCGAGGACGCCGGAGCGGAAGGAGTCACGGGGGGCGGCGGGCACCGGGCCAGTCAAGCGCGTCCGGGTGAGGCGAGCCATTCGGCCTCCTGGAGGTCAGCGATAAGCGCTGCTACACGTCGCCGAAGTCGCGCTCGAGGAAGGTCGCGCCCATCCCGATCACGAGCACGACGATCAGGCCGAGGTAGACCGCGAGCACCAGTGCCCGGATGGCGGCTCAGTCGCGAGCGGCCATGACCTCCTCGGCGACGGCCTCCGCCGCCTCGAGCTGCCCGCGGACCAGGTCGATGCCTGACTGCCAGAAACCCGGGTCGGCCAGGTCGAGTCCGGCGATCTGTGCGAGCTCCTCCGGGGACTTCGAGCCGCCCGCGGAGAGCAGCTCGACGTAGGCGGGCACGAACTCCTCGCCGCGCTCGAGGTACTGCCCGTAGACGGAGAGCGCGAGCAGCTGCCCGTAGGCGTAGGCGTAGACGTAGCCGGGCGTCCCGATGAAGTGCGGGACGTAGCTCCACCAGCTCCTGTAGTTCTCGGTCACCTCGACGGCGTCGCCGAGCAGCTCGGTCTGGGTCAGCGCCCAGACGTCGCCGATCCGCTCGACCGACAGCTCGCCCTCCTCCCGTCGGGCGGTGTGGACCGCGGCCTCGAACTGGTTCATCGCGGTCTGGCGGAAGACGGTCGCGATCGAGCCCTCGATGTTCTCCGCCAGCAGCGAGAGCCGGCTGGCGGGATCGGTCGCGGCGTCGAGGAGCTGCTTGAAGACGAGCGTCTCCCCGAACACGCTCGCGGTCTCGGCCAGGGTGAGCGGCGTGTGCTGCTCGAAGGGCCCGCGGTCCTGCGCGAGCGCGGCGTGGAGGCCGTGGCCGAGCTCGTGGGCGAGGGTGAGCACGTCGCGCCGCTTGCTCGTGTAGTTCAGCAGCACGTAGGGGTGAACGCTCGGGACGGTGTAGGCGCAGAACGCACCGCCGCGCTTGCTCGGCCGCACGGGCGCGTCGATCCACTGCTCGTCGAAGAAGCGGCGGGCCGTGTTCCCGAGCACCGGGCTGAACGCGTCAAAGGAGCCGAGGACGATGTCGCGCGCCTCGTCCCAACCGATCTCCACGTCGACCTCGGCGACGGACGCTGCGCGGTCGTAGTCGGCGAGCTTCTCGAGGCCGAGGAGCTTCGCCTTCAGGCGGTACCAGCGCTGCGGCAGCTCGTAGGAGCCCTTGACCGCCGCGACGAGCGCCTGGACCGACTCGTCGGTCGCCTCGTTGGAGAGGTTCCGGCTCGAGAGCCAGCTCGGGTAGCCGCGCAGCCGGTCGTCCACGGACTTGTCGAGCAGCAGCGTGTTGAAGATGTAGCCACGTGTGCGCAGCCCGGGCTTCAGCGCCTCGGTCACCTGCTCCTGCGTGGTCCGGCGGATCTCCCGGTCGGGGTCGGAGAGCTTGGAGAGTGCGACGTCGAGAGCGACGGTGCCCTCGGGCAGCTCGACCTCGATCGCGCTCGTCAGCTCGGAGAAGAGGCGGCTCCAGGCGCTGTCGCCCGACTGGCTCTTCTCGGCGAGGATCGTCTCCTCCTTCTCGGTGAGGAGGTAGGGCCGGTAGCGGCGGATCGCGCGCAGGTGGTGTCGGGCCTGCTCGAGCCCGTCGGCCTCGAGCAGCGCGTCGGCCTTCCCGTCCTCGACCTCGGCCCATTCGAGGTCGAAGAACAGCAGCTGGGTCTCGATGGCGGTGCCGCGCTCCTGCACCTTGGCCATGAGGGCGCCGACGGCCGGGTCCGCGGTGTCGGTGGAGAAACGCAGCGAGGCGTAGTTGGCGGCGCGGCCGATCGCGTCGGCGATCGCGGCGAGCTCTCGGATGGCTCCGGCGAGGCCCGGCCCGTCGAGCTCCGCGACCTTCCCGGCGTAGCTCGCGTTGAACGCGGCGGCGAGCTCCGCGGCCTCACCGAGCAGCCGATCGACGCCGGCGGGGCCGTCTGCTCCGACCAGGTCATCGAGGTTCCAGGCGACGTCGGCGAGCTCCGTGGTGGTCATGGGCGACAGCCTACGACCGCCCGCGTGCGCCGCTAGCGTCCAGCGTTGAGATGACGGTTCCGGTGGTGGAGACCGAGCGGCTCGTGCTCCGCGGCTGGCGCCCGGAGGACCGCGCGCCGATGGCCCGCGCCAACGCGGACGCGGAGGTGACGCGCTGGATCGGCGACGGCGCGCCCCTGGACCGGGCGGCGTCGGACGCGTTCGTGGATGCCATCGTCGAGCAGTGGCGCGCGCGCGGCTTCGGGCTGTGGGCGGTCGAGGAGCGGGCGGGCGGAGCGATGCTCGGTCTCTGCGGGCTGAGCGTTCCGTGGTTCCTCCCGTCGGTGCTGCCCGCGGTCGAGATCGGATGGCGGCTGGAGCGCTCTGCCTGGGGGCGGGGCTACGCGACCGAGGCGGCGGCCGCGGCGCTGGCGCACGCCTTCGACGACCTCGGCCTGACGGAGGTGATCGCGACGATCTTCCCCGAGAACATCCGCTCGGTCCGGGTGGCCGAGAAGCTCGGGATGGTCCGCACCGGGGAGCGCAACCACCCCTCAGGTGCGTGTGTGGCGGTCTACCGCATTCGTCCGTGACCGGTCCCCTCAGGCGGCGGGGAACTTCTCGGGCATCTGCCGGGCGACCCGGACGGCGAGCGCCCGGCCGACGCCTCGCGCACGGCGTGCCGCTTCGAGGATGCGCTCGGCGAAGCGGGGCGAGCCGGTGGCCTGCGCACGGATCGCCGCGGTCGTCGCGTCCTGGTAGGCGCGGAGCGCGAGCACGGTCTCCCTGCGCGAGCCGCCCGGGTCGCCCTCGTCGACGAGCACGGCGATCTCGCGACTCAGGCGTTCGAGCGCGTTGAGCGCTTGCTGCGTGCTCAGCCCGTTCTGCTCCGTCTTTGCTCGCGCGTAGTCGGCGAAGGCCTCGGACTGAGATGCCCAGGCCTGGCCGAAGCGGCCGCCCAGGTCGTCGCCGTAGATCGAGGTGATCAGGCGCTCGAGCGCGTCGCTCGTGGTGCGCACCGTGCGGGTGGCGGCGGCCAGCCGGGCCCCGGGACCGGCACCGGCGGTGATCAGCGCGTGGGTCGTGGCCTGGGCGTAGGCGCTGTCGGTGAACCCGACGGCGGCCAGGCTCGCGAGCTCGGCTGCGGGCGAGGCCGGGCGCCCGGCGAGCGCGGGGCGGCGT
>JACDAP010000442.1 GCA_013695395.1 Solirubrobacterales bacterium | reverse complement strand
CGATCGAGGCGGCGTCGGTGACCATGTGCGCGGCGTCGGAGAGCAGCGCGACCGAGCCGGAGATGATCCCGGCGGCGACCTCGACGAGCATGAAGCCCGTGATGAGCGCGAGCGCCTGGAGCAGCGGCCCGCGGTCGGCGTCCGCCGACGGTGCGTGCGAGTGCCCGGCGTTATCGTGCCCGCTCACCGGCAGCACGCCTCCGCGCAGGAGTCCTCCTCCGGCGGCGCCAGCGCCTCGAGGGGGGAGGCGCAGCAGCCGCAGCCCTCGCCGCGCATCGCGTCTCGTCCCTCACGCACGGCCACGAAGGCGATCAGCAGGCCGACCGTCGGGTCGAGCCACCACGCGCCCAGCAGGGCGTTGCCGAGCAGGCCGACCAGGAGCGCGCCCGCCAGGTACGCGCAGAGCATGTTCTGGCGCCCCTCCCCGCGGGTCGCCGGGGAGCCGACCTGCTCGGCCAGCCGCTGCTTGGCGATCGCCAGCAGCGGCATCAGCACGACGGAGCCGATCGCCAGCCCGATGCCGAGCCGGCTCACGTCCGGCCGTTCCCCGGTCAGCAGGCCGTGCAGGGACTCGAAGGCGACGTAGGGCGCAAGGAGGAAGAACTGCCAGGCCACGAGCGTCTGCGAGCGCTGCTCGGCGGCCTCGGAAAAGGTCCGGCTGCCGGTGAAGCGCCAGATGATCACGACGCTCGCCACTCCCTCGATCACCGAGTCGAGGCCGAAGCCGATCAGCGCGATCGAGTTCGCGGCGGTCCCGGCGCCGAGCGCGACCGCCCCCTCGATCGTCATCCAGACCAGGGACAGCCACGAGAGCAGCTTGATCTTCCGCGCGAGCTCCTCGTAGCGGGCGCGGGTCATCGCCGGGGCGGGGGGCGCCGCCGTGATCACGGGCAGCTCGAAGGCGGTGCTCATCGCAGCGCCTCGCGGGTCTGCTCGACCGCGGCCACGAGCGCGGCGCCGGTGGCGGTGAGCTCGTAGACCACCATGCGGCCCTCCCGCCGCGAACGCACCGCGCCGGCCGCCTTGAGCAGCCGCAGGTGGTGGGAGACGAGCTTCTCCGGCCGCCCGATGACCCAGGCGAGATCGCAGACGCAGCACTGCTCGCCCCGGAGGGCGAGGAGCACGGCGAGCCGCGTGGGATCGCCGGCCGCCTTCGCGAGCTCTGCGGCGGCCCGCAGCTCCTGCGGCTCGGGAAGTGCCGCACGAAGCGCCTCGGCCTTGGGCAGGTCGAGGCACAGCAGGTCACAGGTCTCGTCGTCCACGGTCCGAAGCCTAGCCGCTCATTCGCACATCCGTGCGAATATACGTTCAGCGCACGAGCGCGAGGAACTCGCTGCGGGTGCGTGCGTCGTCGCGCAGCAGGCCGCGCAGCGCGGAGGTCACGGTCCGCGCGCCGGGCTTGCGCACTCCGCGCAACGACATGCAGGTGTGCTCGGCCTCGAGCACCACACCGACGGCGCGCGGCGCGAGCGTCTCGTCGAGCCAATCGGCCACCTGCACGGTGAGGCGCTCCTGGACCTGGAGGTCGCGCGAGTAGGCCTCGACCACGCGGGCGAGCTTGGAGAGGCCGACGATCCGCTCCCCCGGCAGGTAGGCCACGTGGGCCACGCCGTGGAACGGCAGCATGTGGTGCTGGCAGAGCGAGTGGAACGGGATGTCGCGGGCCACCACGAGCTCGTCGTACCCGGCGTCGTTCGGGAAGGTCGTGGCCTGGAAGGGCACGGGCGTGAGGAGCTCGGCGTACGCGCCCGCCATGCGACGCGGGGTGTCGGCCACGCCCTCGTCGCCGAGATCGGTGCCGAGCGCGACCAGCAGCGCGCGCGCCGCCTCCTCGGCCGCGAGGAGATCGATCTGACGGTGGGTGGGCCCGGGCCCTTCGACGGTCGTGCTCACCCGCCCCATGCTAAGGGGCTCCGGCTCCCGAGCCCGTGTGATCACGCATCGCGAACGGTCAGCCGACGGACGAGGTCGACGGCGGTGCCGTGCAGCTCACGTGGCTCGCGGCCATGCTCGAGCGTGAAGACGACGAGCTCGCGGAAGCCGGCCACGATCACCAGGGCGCCCTCCAGGCTCAGCGGCACGACGGTGGCGTCGTGCTCGGCGGCCTCCGCCACGAGCCGCACGACCTGCCGGGCGGTGCGGTCGGTCAGTTCCCGGTCGCGGCGGACGCCCGCCGCCCCGATCGCGGGCAGCTCGAGGATCATCGCGCGCATCAGCGCCGGGTCGGAGGCGACGTGGTCGAGGTAGGCGGCGAGGGTGACGTCCAGGCGCTCGAGGTAGGGGCGCTCGCCGGTCGCGGCCTCGGTGACCACCTGGATGAGACGCTCGGCCAGGAGGTCGAAGAGCGCGATCAGGCAGCCGTCGCGGTCCGCGAAGTGCTGGTAGAAGGTTCGCCGCGAGGTCCGGGCCCGCGCGACGATCTCCGCCACGGTGGTCGGCGCGTAGCCGTGCTCCCGGATCGCCTCCGCGAGGCCCGCAAGCAGGCGGTCACGATGAGAGGTCCCCCCGCCCGGGTCCTCCACCGGCGCGCGAGCCGGCGTCATCGCCGGCCCCCGCCGAACGCGGATGAGCGTCCGAATGGTGGACGTTCATCCGCGCTCACCCCCGCGGCCCCGCTGAGCGCGGATGAGCGCCCGAATGGTGGACGCGTATCCGCGCTCAGCGAATCCCGATCGGTGAGTGAGGACTGACGCCCGAATGGTGGGCGCGTATCCGCGCTCGGCGAGCACGTGCTTCACGCCCCGTGCCAGTCGATCGGGCCCGCGACCAGCGTGTGGGAGCCGAGGGGGCGGCCGAGGACGCCGGCGACGTCACGGGTCGCGTCGAGCAGCGCGGGGAGTGAGACGCCCGTCGCCACGCCCATCTCCTCGAACATCGAGACGAGATCCTCGGTGGCGATGTTCCCGGTCGCGCCCTTGGGGACCGGGCAGCCCCCGAGCTCCCCGAAGCTCGACTCGAAGGAGGTGCAGCCCACTTGCAGGGCGGCGACCGCGTTGGCGAGGCCCTGGCCGCGGGTGTTGTGGAAGTGGGCGGTGAGCTCGACGCCCGGCAGGTCGACAGCGGCGCGGGCGAAGAAGCGGGCGACCTGCGCCGGGTTGGCCATGCCCGTGGTGTCACCGAAGCCGAGCTCGGTCGCACCGGCGGCGGCCAGAGCGGCGGCGAGCTGGAGGACGCGGTCCTCCTCGACGACGCCCTCGTAGGGGCAGCCGAAGGAGGTCGCGATGACTGCGGTGCAGTGGAACCCTGCGCCGACGGCGGCCGGAATCACACGGCCCAGCGCGTCGAGTGACTCCGCCACGGTCCGGTTGACGTTCTTCTTGTTGTGCGTCTCGCTGGCGGAGAGGAAGACGCTCACGCCGTCGATCTGCTCCCGGTGCTCGAGCGCGGCCTCGAGCCCACGCTCGTTGGGCACGAGTACGGAGCGCTCGACGCCCTCCGGGATGTCGACCGCGGCGAGCACCTCCCGTGCGTCGGCGAGCTGCGGGATGACGTCGGCCCGCACGAAGGACGTCAGCTCGAGCCGCTGGATCCCGGTCCGGGCGAGCGCATCGATCAGCCGCACCTTGTCGGCGGTCGGGATGACCTCGGGCTCGTTCTGGAAGCCGTCACGAGGACCGACCTCCCGGATCCGGACGGCCTCGGGAAGCGCGATGCTCATCGGGGCGCTCCGCGGAGCCCGAGCACCACTCAGGCTCCCAGGCGGCGGGCGATGACCATCTGCTGGACCTCGTCGGTGCCCTCGCCGATCGTGAGGATCTTGGCGTCGCGGTACATGCGGCACACGGGGTACTCCTCGATGTAGCCGTAGCCGCCGTGGATCTGCACGGCCTCCTCGGCGCAGCGCACCGCCAGGCGCCCCGTCTTGAGCTTGGCCTGCGCGGCGGTGAGCGAGAAGTCGCGCCCCTCGTCCTTCTCCCAGGCCGCCTTGTAGGTGAGCAGCCGGGCGGCCTCGATCTCGGTGGACATGTCGGCGAGCTTGGCCTGGATCGACTGGAACTTCGAGATCGACTGCCCGAACGCCTGCCGCTCCTTCGCGTAGGCGAGCGCCTCGTCGAGCGCGCCCTGGGCGAGCCCGACACCCATCGCCGCCACGCCGATGCGGCCGATGTCGAGGATGTGGAGGAACTGCTTGAAGCCCTGACCGCGCGGGCCGAGCAGGTTCTCCTCCGGCACCTCGGCGTCGGTGAACGAGAGCGGTCGCGTGTCCGAGGCGTTCCAGCCCATCTTGCGGTACGGCTCGCCCGGCTCGTACCCCTTGGTGCCGTTCTCGACGATCAGGTTCGAGATCTCCGGGCGCTCTGCGGTCCCGCCGGTGACCGCGGTGATGGCCACGTGCCCCGAGATCTCGGTCCCTGCGTTCGTGATGAACTGCTTGGCACCGTTGATCGTCCAGGTGCCGTCGGCCAGCGCGGCCCGCGTGCGGACGTTGCCGGCGTCGGAGCCCGCGTCCGGCTCGGTCAGCCCGAAGGCGCCGAGCTTGCGCCCGCTCGTCAGATCGGGCATGAGCCGCTGCTTCTGCTCCTCGGAGCCGAACATGTGGATCGGCTGGGTGCCGAGGGAGCAGTGCGCACAGAGCGTGATCGCGACGCTCGAGTCGATCCGTGCCAGCTCCTCCACCGCGATCGCGTACTGCAGCGAGGTCCCGCCGGCGCCGCCGTACTCCTCGGGGAAAGGGATGCCCATCCAGCCGAGGTCGCCCATCTTGCGAACGAGGTCGGCTGGGAACGTCTTGGTCTGGTCGAGGTGCTCGGCCACGGGCCGCACCTCGCTGACGGCGAAGTCGCGCACGGTGTCGCGCAGGGCGCGGGCCTCGTCGGGCAGCTCGAAGATCATGCCGAGAACCATACCGGATGAACGTTCAAAGATCGAATGATCATTCAGGATCGCTACGCTTCTCGTCGTGTCGACCCGGCCCACCAGCCCCGCCCTCGGGGCGCGCTACGACCGCCGCCGCGAGGAGGTCGTCGACGAGGCCGCCCGCGTGTTCGCCCGCCACGGCTACGCGGAGACCTCCGTGCAGCAGCTCGCCGCCGGGCTCGGCATCGCCGCCGGCGGCATCTACCACTACTTCGAGAGCAAGCAAGGCCTGCTCGTCGCGATCTGCGAGACGATCATGGACCCGCTGCTCGAGCAGGCGCGCGAGCTCGTCGCGGGGCCGACGCCGGAGGCGGAGCAGCTGAGGATCCTCGTCGGGCTCTGGGTCGCCCAGGTCATCGACCGCCGTGAGCACATGCTCGTCTTCCAGCAGCAGCGCCACGTGATCGACGGGAGCCGGGAGTGGCGCGCCGCGAGGACCGATCGAAAGGCGTTCGAGGGGCTCGTCGACGATGTGCTCGCCCGGGACGAGGCCGCCGGGCGGATCGTCGGCGACCGGCGCCTGGCGCTCTCCGCGCTCCTCGGCATGGTCAACCACACGGCGCAGTGGTACCGGCCCCGCGGGGCGCTGAGCGCGCAGCAGATCGCCGACGGGTATGTCGAGCTGCTCCGCGGCGGCTGACCCGGACGATCGGGGGGTTCGCCTCGACGCACACGGTTGCGCCCGCGAGCGTGTGGCGCGTGCCCTCGCTCGACGACGTCGCCCGCTTTCACCCGAACGACGACCCGGCCCTCGTCGCAGCGTCCTTCGCCTGCCCGCTCTGCCTGGGACTCGACGGGTCGGCGCAGCTGGTCCTCGATGACGGGGACGCCGAGGTGGAGCGGGCCTGCCCCTGCGGGGCGAGCTGGTGCGTGGCGGTCGATGCCGCGCAGGTCATGCGGCTCACGCTGCACCCGCCGGCTCCCGAGACGTGCGCCGGCCTGCGGTTGCTCCCCGTGC
>JACDAP010000436.1 GCA_013695395.1 Solirubrobacterales bacterium | reverse complement strand
CGCTGCCCGCACAGATCATCCAGGCCGTCGGCGAGCCCGACCCCGTGTTCCAAGGGATCGCCGCGGGTGCCATCATCGTCCTGCTTGTCATCCTGCTACTGATGAACTCGGTGGCCATCGTCCTGCGCAACCGCTACGAAACCAAGTGGTGACCACCCCATGAGCACGCCTTCCGACCCGATCCGCACCGCGGCGCGACCCGCCGCCGAGAGCTCCTCCGTGTCCGACACCGCCGCCTCCAGCCCGACCACATCCGCGCCGGCTTCGAAGGCTGACGCTCGACGCATGGCCTACGAGCTTCGCGACGTGGAGGTGCACTACGGCGACGCCAAGGCGGTTCAGGGCGTCACATTCGACCTGGCCGAGAACGAGATCACCGCGTTCATCGGCCCGTCGGGATGCGGGAAGTCGACGCTGATCCGCTGTCTGAACCGGATGAACGACCTCGTCCCCTCGGCGCGTGTCGGCGGCAAGGTGCTCTTCCACGGGCAGGACCTCTACGCGCCCGACGTGGACGCCGTGCAGGTTCGCAAGCTGATCGGCATGGTCTTCCAGAAGCCCAACCCGTTTCCCAAGTCGATCTACGAGAACATCGCCTTCGGCCCACGCGTGCTCGGGATGAAGGGCGACATGGACGAGATCGTCGAGAACGCACTGCGCCGCGCCTCGTTGTGGGACGAGGTCAAGGACCGCATGAAGACCAACGCGTTCGGCATGTCCGGCGGCCAGCAGCAGCGGCTCTGCATCGCGCGGGCCCTGGCCGTGGAGCCTGAGGTCATCCTGATGGACGAGCCCTGCTCGGCGCTCGACCCGATCTCCACCGCGGCGATCGAGGACCTGATGCTCGAGCTGAAGCAGAAGTACACGATCGTGATCGTCACGCACAACATGCAGCAGGCGGCGCGCGTGTCCGACATGACCGCGTTCTTCACCGTCGCCAAGGTGGACGACGGCAAGCGCATCGGCGAGCTCGTCGAGTTCAGCCAGACGGAGAAGATGTTCTCGAACCCGGACGACGAGCGCACCGAGCAGTACGTCACCGGCAAGTTCGGCTGAGCCGCGGGTGAACGAGCTCCGGCACAACTTTCGGGAGGCGCTCAAGAGCGTCGAGGAGCAGGCGCTCGGTGGCCTCGACATGGTCGTCGGCCAGGTCGACCGCTGCCTGGAGGCGCTCGAGCACCAGGACGTCGAGCTCGCCGAATTCGTCATCGCCGACGACGACCGCCTCGACGGCCGCTACCTCGAGGTGCACCAGGGCATCCTCTCGCTGCTCGCCCTCCAGGCCCCGGTGGCGGGCGACCTGCGGATCGTCGCGGCGCTGCTCCACACGATCAAACACGTCGAGCGGATGGGGGACCAGTGCGTGAACATCGCGAAGCTGATCCCGCTGACCGGCCATGAGCCCCCGATCCAGGAGGAGATCCTCGGCCGGGTCCTGCGGATGGGGCGGGCAGCGCGGGACGAGGTCACGCTCAGCCGCCGCGCCTTCGCCGAGCGGGACGTCTCGCTGGCCGAGGCGCTCGTGGTGCAGGATCGCGAGATCAACGCTTTGAATCGCGAGATCTTCGCCCTGGCGGTCTCCATGGGGGTCGACGAGGACACCCGCGAGTGGGCGATGACGATGACGATGGCCGCCCGCGCCTTCGAGCGGATCGGCGACAACGCCGTGGACATCGGCGAACAGACGGCGTTCGTCGTGACGGGGCTGTTCCGGGAGTTCTCGGACTCCTCGCACCCGATGCCCGGCTGAAGGCCCCGATCGTCCGTTTTCGCGGTCCGTGCGGTCGGCTTGTGAAGATGTCGTGACCGGCCCCTAAACCTTGTCTCAACGGCCGGTCGGGTCCCTATGATCCCGGGCATGCATGAACGGTTCTCCTCGGGTGCCGATGCGGAGCGCTCCCAGTCGGGGGGCTCCTCGTCACCCCGGATCGCAGTCATCGACACGGACTCGGGATTCCTCCAGGTCCTCACCAAGCGGCTCGAGCGTCTCGGCTGGGAGCACCGCGTGCTCGCCACCGCGGTGCCGGTCGAGACCATCGTGGCGATGCGCCTCAGCGCGGTCATCGTCGATCTCGGCAGCCTCGGCCAGCACGGCTGGGACTACCTCGAGAAGCTGAGCACCGGGCTGCCCGGGCTGGGCATCGTGGTCTGCACGGGCCAGTCGACCGTGGCCCAGCGTGTCCGCGGCCTGCGGATGGGCGCCGACGACTGGCTGACGAAGCCGTGCCACCCCGAGGAGCTCATCGCCCGCGTGGAGGCCGTCGTGCGGCGTCGCCGCCGGACCGAGGCGCGGGATTCCGCCGGTCCGGTTCTCGCGGGGGAGCTCGCGATCCGCTCCGACCGGTTCCAGGCCTTCGTCGGCGACGTCTCGATCGACCTGACCCGGCGTGAGTTCGAGCTCATCGACCTGCTGGCCTCAGCCGAGGGACGCGTGCTCGAGCGCGAGGAGATCTACCAGCGCGTGTGGGGCTACGCGATGGCCCGTGGCGACCGCTCGGTCGACGTGTTCGTTCGCAAGCTCCGCCAGAAGCTCGAGAAGGCCTCGCCGGGCTGGCGCTACATCCACACTCACTTCGGCGTCGGCTACCGGTTCGCCCCCGAGCCCAGCGATCCGGAGGCGGCCGCCCTCGCCGACGCGTCCGCGCTCGAGGCACCCGAGGCGGACCCTCAGGTGCGGCCGAGCCGTGAGGCGACGGCCACCGTGTGAACCGTCCCGCCCGGTGCCCGTGCGGCGCCGGGTGCTCTAGCCTCACTGCTTCGTGAGCCAGAACGTCCGCAACGCCCTGATCGTCCTCGCGCTCGCCGGCGCGGTCTACGCGATCCCGGGCGGGGGCAACAGTGCGAACTTCA
Source organism: Solirubrobacterales bacterium (assembly GCA_013695395.1). GTDB lineage: Bacteria > Actinomycetota > Thermoleophilia > Solirubrobacterales > Solirubrobacteraceae > Paraconexibacter. The sequence goes on along the minus strand of JACDAP010000436.1, from coordinate 686 downwards.
TCGGCTCGCTGCTCTCGACGCTGATCGTCGGTGCGTTCGCGTTCATCGGGTACAAGCTGTATCGCGAGAACCGGGTGTCGATCTTCTCGCTCGGGGACCGCTACCGGGGGATGCTCTACGGGGGCGTCGCGGCGATCGTGCTGATGATGGCGGTGCGGGAGACGATGTGGAACACACCGGGAGGCTCGCTGCTCTGGGCGGCCGTGGTCGGCGGCGCGGCGTACGCGCTCGTGATGGTCTTCCGGCACTACCGCTCCTTCTCGTACTGAGCGGCGTCCATCGACGGACGCGTCCTGACTTCCGCGTGCCTTTCGGCGCGATCTCGCAACATCTCGGTCTAGAGACGACACAGGCCTCGCCGGGAAGCTTCCCGCATGGTCTTCACCGGCGGCGGACAACGGGGGCAGGCGAGCGTCGAGCTCGTCGCGCTCCTGCCGATCCTGGCGGTGCTCTGCGCCGTCGGGTGGCAGATGGTGGTCGCGGGGCAGACGGTCTGGCTGGCCGGCACCGCCGCGCGCGGAGCGGCGCGCGCGCACGCCCTGGGCCGCGACGCGGACGCCGGTGGACGAGCGGCACTTCCGGTGGCGATGCGCGGCGGCCTGCGCGTCCAGACGGGCGAGGGCGGTCGCGTCAGCGTGCGGCTGCGGATTCCGGCGGTGATCCCGGGGGGCGGCCGACTCGGCAGC
>JACDAP010000433.1 GCA_013695395.1 Solirubrobacterales bacterium | reverse complement strand
CGTCGGCGGCCGGCTCCGGCGCGGCGGTGGCCGTGGCGTGCTCGGCGATGAGGTCGACCGCCTGACGCTGGGCGATGTCGTCGGTGAGCTCCTCGAGGCGACCCGCCTTCTTCAGGCGGTCGCGGAGCTTCTCGGGCGTGGTCTGCTCCTGCACCGCGGAGGCCTGGAGCGCGTCGAGCAGGTCGCCGTCGGAGGGCTCGATGCCCTCGGCCAGAATGACCGCGGCGATGACCGCCTCGCGGCGCAGCGCCTGCTCGGCGTCCGGGCGGGCCTCGGCCAGCAGCGACTCCTCGTCCTTGCCGGCGATCCGCAGGTAGGTGTCCTTGTCGATGCCCTGCTGCTGCATCGTGCCGAGCATCCGCTCCCACAGCTCCTTGGCGCGCGCGTCGATCAGCGCATCAGGGATCTCGACGGTCGCGCCGGCGACGACGGCGTCGAGCGCCGCCTCGCGGAACTCGCCCTCGACCTTCGAGGATTCGGCCTCGGTCAGCTTCGCGGCGATGTCCTCCTTGAGCTCGTCCAGGGTGTCGAAGCCGGCCGAATCAGAGGCGAAGTCGTCGTCCAGCTCAGGCATCTCCTTCGCCTTGACGTCCCTGATCGAGAGCTCGAAGGTCGCAGGCTTCCCGGCCAGGTGCTCGGCGTGGTAGTCGTCCGGGAACTCGACGGTGATCGTGCGCTCCTCGTCGGCCACCGCGCCGGTGATCTGCTCCTCGAAGCCCGGGATGAGACGGCCGGAGCCGAGCTCGATGAGCTGATCGCGCCCCTCGCCACCCTCGAAGGGCTCGCCATCGACGAAGCCCTTGTAGTCCATGACCACGAAGTCGCCCTCGACGGCGGCGCCGTCCTTGGACTCCAGGCGGGCGCCCTGCTCGCGGAGCTGGTCGAGCTCGGCCTGGATGGCCTCCTCGGTGGCGGCGGCCTCGCGCTTCGGTGCGCTCACGCCCTTGTAGTCGCCGAGCTGGGCGACGGGCCGCACGCCGATCTCGATCGAGAACGCGAACGGGTCCCCGGCGCCGGGGAGCTCCTTCATGTCGACGTCCGGGTCGCCGATCGGAACGATCTTCGACTGCTGGAGCGCGTCGAGGTACCAGCGGCCGAGCTGCCCGCGGACGGTCTCGTCCATGACGGCCTCGAGGCCGAGCTGGCGCACGACGACCGGGGGCGGCACCTTGCCCTTGCGGAAGCCGGGCATCCGCAGGTCACGGCCGAGCTTCGCGGCGGTCTCGTTGAGTCGGCGCTGCACCTCCTTCGGCGTCACCTCCACCTCGAGGCGCACGCGCGACTCGGGAAGCTCGGTGACGGTGGTGGTGACGGTGTCTGCGTCCATTGCCGGGCAGGGTACCTTCCGCCTGTGCCCGCTCGCCGCCCGCCCGCCCGCCGCCGCGCCGCCGCCTGGCTGCTCACCGGACCGCTCGGACACCTCTACGGGGGCGTCGCCGACTGGGCGACGCTCGCGACCCGCTGGGCGTGGGCGCGGGCTCGCGGCCGAGATCCCGAGACGCTGATCTGACCGTCGAATCTCTCGGGGCTAGTTGACTGCGGCCATGCCGGCCGCGGCGCCCTGCGTGGACGCTCGCACCGTGTTGCGCCCGGCCGCCTTGGCGGCGTAGAGCGCGCGGTCGGCCAGCTCGAAGACGGCCTCGTAGTCGAAACGACCCGGCACCGAGGCGCTGACACCGAAAGAGGCCGAGCACGCGGGCAACGAACCGGTGTTCTGCTCGATCGCCACCCGCAGCGTCTCGGCGATCTCGACCGCCACCTCGACGTCGGCGCCGGGCAAGAGGACGAGGAACTCCTCCCCACCCAGCCGGTACGCGAGATCGTAGGCGCGCAGCTCCTTGCGGATGCGGTAGGCGACGTCACGCAGGACGGCGTCGCCGACGCCGTGGCCGTGGTCGTCGTTGACCTGCTTGAAGTGGTCGAGATCGAGCACCACGACCCCGACGGGCCGCTCGTTGATGCCGGCCTGAGCGGCGAGCTCCCGGGTCCGATCGCGGAGCGCCGCGCGGTTGAGCATGCCCGTCAGCGGATCGATGACGGCCTCCTCACGGTGCTCGATGTCGGAGCGCATCAGCGCGATCGAGAGCACCGCGGTGGCCGCCAGCAGCGCGAGCGCGAAGAGCACGTACTCCGGCCGCTCCAAGGCGGCGGACGGTTCCACAGCAGCAGTCGCCAGCAACATCAGGCCGGCCGTGGCCGCCACGCCGGCGTTCACGCCGCGGGTGGTGAAGCGTGCGGGCAGGGTGGCCACTGGGAGCACGAGCCAGGCGATGGCCGGCGAGTCCACCGCGCCGGTCAGCGCCACCGACGCGGCGATCGACACCTGGGCCAGCAGCCACGCCACGGCAACGCCGTACTCGGGTCGCGCCAGGCGAGCCATGTTGTGCTCGACCACCGCGAAGCCGCCCGCGGCGACCCCGAGCGGAAGGAGCGACCACCAGCCGACGCGGCCGAGCACGGCGGCCACGATCAGCGCGACTGCGAGGCAGCCCATCGCCCGGGCGCGCTGGGGCTTCAGCCGCCGGTCCATGTCGACGAGCCGCTCGCGGTCGCCGGGGTTCGGGCACAACCAGGTGGTGGCGGGAGCGCTCATCCTGGTTCCCGTGACGGCAACCCTCGTCGATTCGACAAGGTGTCGAGCAATGAACCGGACGGATGATGAGCGGCCACACCCCTCAGGCGTCCAGCGCGAAGATCGGCCACTCCCCCGGGACACCCTTGAGCACCCGGGTGCCCCACATGGTCCAGCTCAGGCCTGAGCCGACGACGGTCCCGTAGGTCGTCCCGGAGGCGAGGACCTCGTCCGGGCCGGCGAGCGCGGCCACACGGGCGGCGATGTGCACGGCCATGCCGCCGACATCGTCGCCGAGCCGCTCGCACTCCCCCGTGTGCAGGCCGGCGCGGAGCGTGAGCCCAAGGGGGCGCACCGCCTCGAGCGCAGCGGCAGCGAAGCGGACCGCCTGCGACGGCGCCCCGGGAAAGGCGACCAGGAACGAGTCGCCGATCGTCTTGACCTCCTCCCCGCCGAAGCGGGCGATGACCGGCCGGATCGCCTCGTCGTGAGCTCGCAGCAGCTCCCGCCAGGCCTCGTCGCCGAGCCGCGCCGCGTGGGCGGTCGCGCCCACGACGTCGGTGAAGGCGATGGTGAGCAGCGGCCGCTCGCGGCTGCGCCCCGCCCGGCTGCCGGTCAGGAACTCCTCGAGCTCCCCGAGCAGCGCCTCGCTGTCACCCGCGCTCGGCAGCGAGTCGCGGCCCTCGAGCTCCACGTAGCGGGCGCCGGGGATGTGCTCGGCGGCGTAGCGCGAGTGACGCACGTCGATCAGCGCATCGTCGGTCCGGTGGAGCACGAGCGTCGGGACGCGCAGGGTGCCAAGCACGTCGCGCACGTCCTCGCGGCCGAAGTCCTCGATCAGCCGGCGCATGCCGCGTGGCGAGGCCGAGGAGCGCTCCAGCCGACCGAGCCATGCGCGAGCGGCCTCGTCACCGACGAGGCTCGGGGCGAGCCGGTCGAGGTTCTCCCCTGTCCCCCACCGCTCGAGCACGCGCCCCATCGTGACCTCGCGCTCCTCCGGCCCCTGGGCCCAGTCGTAGCCGCTGTCGGCGAGCGTCCTGTACATGCCCGCGTAGAGCACGAGCGCCCGGACCCGCTCGGGATGGGCGGCCGCCACGCTCACGCTGAGGCCCGCAGAGGAGGTGTAGCCGAGGATCGCCGTCCGCTCGGCGCCGACCGCGTCGAGTACGGCCACGACGTCCTCCACCTCGTCCTCGAGCGACCTGTCTGCCTCCAACGAGTCGGAGAGCCCGGTGCCGACCCGGTCCATCAGGGTGACCCGCCCGAACGCGGCGAGCCGCTCGACGAAGCGCAGGATCCGCGGCCCGTCGGTCAGCACCTCGACGTTCGAAATCATCCCGGTGAGGAAGAGCAGGTCCTGCTCGGTACTCTCCGGGTTGAGCGTCCGGTAGGCGATCGAGCGCTCACCCCGCCGCGCGTAGGCGGTCCGCCCCTCCACGGCTACCGTTCGACGTAGCCCAGGCGCGTGCCCGAGCCGAGCCGCGAGCCCGGCAGCCGCACGTAGGTTCGGCCCTCGCGAGCTTCGGCGGCGGCGACGGTCCGCGCGAGCAGCAGCGCCTGGGTCAGCCCGACCACAGCCGAGCCCGCGGTCACCCGCAGCGAGGCGTCCCACCCCGCCTTGGCGGTGAGTGGACGCAAGGGGCCGCCGATCATCTCGAGCCCCTTGAACAGCAGGGCGCCGGAGACCATCGGGACCGGAACGTGCCACAGCGGCGTCGGCTCCCCGGTCGTCTGCACCGCGTCGGCCCGTTCGGCGGCGGCCATCCAGCCCTCGACGCTCTTCGGTCCGAGTACGGCGAGCCCGGCCGCGACGAGGCCGACCTGACCGGTGGTGTTGAGCGGCCAACGCCGTGCCTGGGGCACCTTCGCCGCGAGGGCGACCGACGCGGCGAGGCCCGCGACGGCCAGGACACCGCCTTCGAGACGCAGGCGGGTGGCGTAGGCGGCGGGCATGGCGACGACCCTACCTGCGGCTCACGGCCGGTTGCGACCGAACCTGTCGTGGGCCTCGACCCACTCTTCGGCGACCACCGCGGCGCTCAGCGAGATCTCCCCGCAGAGGACGGTCGCGGCGATGATCTCGGTGAGCTTGCCGACCCCCCCGCTTCCGTAGCAGCCGAGCATCTCGAGGCACTCCCGCTGGGTCCCGAGCCCCGTGCCGCCGCCGTAGGTCGCGCAGATCAGCGAGGGCAGCGTGATCGCGTACCGGTAGTCGCCCTCCGGCGTGAGATCGGCGAAGGCGTAGGCGGCGCTCGACTCGGCGACGTTCGCCGCGTCCTGGCCGGTGGCGATGAAGAGCGCGGTGATCCCGTTGGCCGAGTGCGAGCCGCTGTTGTTCGCACCGGCGAGCGCCGCACCCTGCTGGGAGACCATCCGGGAGCGGACGAGCTTCTCGCTCGTCGTGTTCAGACGCGAGCGGACGAGCTCGTCGGGGATCACGGCCTCGGCGACCACGCGCTTGCCCCGGGTCTTGAGCATGTTGATCTGGGAAGCCTTCTTGTCGGTCGCGAGGTTCGACTCGAGGTAGTACTGCTCGATCCCGTCGTACTGCGAGAGGATCCACCGGCAGGCCGCGAGCGTCGCCTTGCCGGTCATGTTCTGGCCCGCCGCGTCACCGGTCGTGTAGTCGAAGCGCGTGTAGCGGACCCGTCCGACCGAGTACTGCTCGATCTCGATCAGCTTCCCGGTCGTGGTGGTCGCCTCGGCCGCCGCGGCGATCTCGTCGAAGTGCTCGGTGAGCCAGATCCCGAAGTCACGGGACTCGCGGGCACTCGGGAAGACGAAGGAGGGAGCGCGCTGCATCCGGTCGTCGAGGATCGTGGTCTTCACCCCGCCGGCCTCGCGGAGCACCTTCATGCCGCGGTTGTAGGAGGCCACGAGCGTCCCCTCGATGGTCGCCATCGGAACCCAGAACTCGCCCTGCGCGTGCTCCCCGTCGACGAGCAGCGGCCCGGCGAGCCCGATCGGAACCTGCGCGACGCCCATGAAGTGCTCGACGTTCCCGGCCAGCGCCGACTCGTCCTGGGAGTAGTGGCCGAGGTGTTCCAGGCGCGCACCGGTCCGCTCCGCCGCGAAGGCGCGACGGCGACCTGCGAGCTCGCGCGTGTAGTCCTCGGGCCCCGGGGCGCGCGGGATCTTGGCGGGGTCGGGCAGGCTGGAGTCGGACACCGGCCGACCGTACCCGAGCGCCCGTCGTTCGTTGACCGAACCCCGCGCGCAATGACCACCGTCAGGCGACGGTCTCCTCCCGGGTGCCCGGGAGCGGCCACTCGACCTCCGCACCGTCCGGGAGCCCGGCGAGCGTCCGGGCCAGCACGCCGCGCTCGCGGAGCGCGAGCAGCGTGCCGCGCGGCTCGAGGTTCGCGTCGTCGTACTCGCCGCCGAGCGCGAAGGGCATCAGCGGCACGAGCCGCTCACCCGCCCGCAGCGCGCCGTGGCGCTCCTGCCAGTCGAAGGCGAAGGCCGCCCCGAGGAGCGCCTCCGGCTCGGCGAGCACCGCCTCGGCCCAGCCGTCGAGACCATCAGCGATCACCTCGTGCTCGGCCGTCTCCGGATCGAACGTGCAGACGCCGTCGGGGTGGACGGTGAAGAGCACCCCGAAGAGATCCTGCGCAAAGGCGCGGTGCTCGCCGAGCAGCGGACCGTAGGCGGACGTGAGCGTCGCGTGGACCGACCCCAGGTCGGGGTGATCGTCCGGCGCCTCGACCGGGAAGACGTGCAGCGCGGAGAAGCTGGCGAGGAAGCCGTCGCGCGCGGCCAGCAGCGGGGAGAGCGCCTCGGGCGCCCGTGACGGAGGAGATGTCGTGGCGCCGAGTGGGGGTCCGGCCACTGCGAGGAGCCGTTCGAGGGAGTCGCTCAGCATTCCTGGATCCTCGCAAATCGGCGTGCTCGCGTCCGTTCGTCCGGGTCGGGAGCCAGCCGCGACATGATCGCTCGCGTTCAGCAAGACTGCGGCCATGTCCCCTCGCCTGAAGGCCGCCGCCGCGGCCCTGCTCCTCCCCCTCCTCGCCCCGGCGGCCGCACAGGCCGCGGGAGGGAACGACCGCTTCGAGCTCGTCCGCGGGTGCTACACGCTCACCGGCCAGGGCGCTCCGGCCGGGGCCGTGCGGATGCAGGCCACGCGCTTGGGCGGGTACCTGCTCTACACGCAGGACCGCCGGTTCGTCACCGCGAGCGGAGTCGCCCCGCGCCCGAGCGAGGCCGCCGACTTCACCGTGGAGGGCACGAGCGCCGAGGGCTTCACCCTCACCGCGGTGGACGGCTCCAAGCTCGCGGGCGGCGCGCGCCTCGGGTTCCGCCCCGCGGAGGGCTGTCCGGCCTTCCCCGAGGTGGAGGACAACGCGACGGGCACACCGGCCAAGGGCCTGACCCCATTCTCCGAGGTCCGGGGCTACATCGACGCCCACATGCACCTCATGGCCTACGAGTTCTTCGGCGGGGAGGCGCACTGCGGGCGCCCATGGCACAAGTACGGCGTCGAGTACGCGCTCCCCGACTGCGGGGCCGGCCCAGGCGGGGCGCAGAACATCGCCCTGGAGAGCGCAGTCGGCGCCGGGCCGCCGAGCGACCAGGTCGGGTGGCCGACGTTCAAGACCTGGCCGGCCTACAACGCACTCAGTCGGGAGGCCTCCTACTGGAAGTGGCTCGAGCGGGCGTGGAAGGCGGGGTTGCGCAGCTACGTCAACCTCTTCGTCGAGAACGAGCAGCTCTGCAAGGCGCTCCCGGTCCGCTCGAACCCTTGTGACGACATGGCCTCGGTGCGCCTGCAGCGCAAGAGGATCTACGAGTTGCAGGACTACATCGACGCACAGTACGGCGGGCCCGGCATGGGCTTCTTCCGCATCGTCACCGACCCGTTCGAGGCCCGCCGCGTCGCCAACGACGGCAAGCTCGCCGTGGTCCTCGGCATCGAGGTCTCGCGGCCGTTCGGCTGCGGGGTCAACAACGGCCTGCCGCAGTGCGACAAGGACCAGATCGACCGACAGCTCGACGAGGTCTACAACCTCGGAATCCGTCAGATGGAGCTCGTCAACAAGTTCGACAACGCGTTCGGCGGCGTGGCCGGGGACGCGGGGCAGACCGGGACCGTGGTCAACAGCGCCAACCGCAACGAGACCGGCCGCTTCTGGGACATGCGCACCTGCGACCGCGAGCCCGAGAACGTCAACGACCGCGAGCAGACCACGAGCGGGTCGCCCGCGCAGGACGCGATCTTCGGCGCGGCGCTGAGCCTCGGAGTGCCCGCCGGCACGGCTCCCATCTATCCCTCCGCCCCACACTGCAACCAGGTGGGCCTGAGCGACCTGGGGGAGCACGTGGTCTCCCGCATGATCGACAAGGGCATGATCTTCGACCCCGACCACCTCGGCGTCTACGCGCGCAAGCAGGCGCTCAACATCATCGAGGCCCGCCGCTACTCCGGCACCGTCTCCTCCCACACCTGGTCGACGCCGGACGCCGAGCAGCGGATCCTCGCGGCCGGCGGCTTCGTGGCCTCGTACGCAGGCGAGGCCAAGAGCTTCGTGGAGAAGTGGCAGCGCATCAAGGCCATCAAGGAGCCGCGATTCCATCAGGCCTTCGGCTACGGCGCCGACGCCAACGGGCTCGGCTCCCAGGGCGCGCCCCGTGCGGACGCGGCCGCCAATCCGGTGACCTACCCGTTCACCTCGTTCGACGGGGCGGTCCGTTTCGACCGGCAGGTCTCCGGGAGCAAGACGTTTGACGTCAACCGCGACGGCGTGGCCAACTACGGCCTGTACGCCGACTGGTTCGAGGACCTCCGCAAGATCGCCGGCGACGAGATCCTCGAGGACATGTCGCTCGGCTCGGACTCCTACTTGCGCACATGGGAGCGGGCGGTCGGCATCCGCGAGGAGACCTGTCGCGACGGCCGCCTGCGCCTCACGCGGGTCGGGATGGGCGAGCTGCGGCTGAACGTCCCGGCGGAGGAGCAGCTCCGCGGCGCCGGACAGCCCTCGAGCCGCGTCGGCCGCTCCTGGCGCTGGTGCGTGGAGGACCGCGGCAACGAGGACCAGATGGCGCGGATCGCCTTCACGACCGGCGGCAAGGTCGGCCTGATCGGCTCGACGGTCAAGCGCCACCGGATCTTCGGGGTCGGGCGGGGCATGAAGGCCTCGAAGATCAAGAGAGCCCGCCGCTTCGGCTCAGGGGTCCGCGTACGGGACGCCGGTCGTTCCCGCAAGTACGTGTACGGCATCCGCAAGGGGCGGGTCGTCTACACGGCCGTCGCCACCGGCACCGCGTCGCGGACGCCGGCGCGGCTGCGGTCCTACCTGCGGATCGCCGGACTGCGGTGAACGCGCCCGGGCGAGCGGCGACGCGCGAGGGGTGAGCGACGGGACTCGAACCCGCGACCACTCGGACCACAACCGAGAGCTCTACCAACTGAGCTACGCCCACCGCGCGGCGCGGAGTGTAGCTCGGCGGGGGTCCGGAAAGCGCCCGGCATGGCTTCAAAGCCCGCGAGAGCGGGTACCTGCACAGCGTGCCTGCAGACATCGTCTCGATCGTCGACGAGGATCCCGATCTCGCGGTCGGCCTCGACCCGGCCCGGCTGGCGAGCGCCAGCCGGGATCTGCGCACGGCCTCCCTGGAGGTTCCGAGCGGCCGCTGGGAGCCGGACGTCCACGCCAGTACGGCGGTCGGCGGCATCGGCCTACTCGTGCTCGACGGGGTCCTCGCCCGCCGGGTCGGTACCCAGCGTCGCTCCGGTGCCGAGCTGCTCGGCCCCGGCGACCTGCTCCGGCCCACTTCCGGCGACGGCCACGGGGATTCGATCTTCCAGACCTCGTGGCGGGTCATCGAGCCGCTTCGACTCGCCGTGCTCGACCAGCGCTTCCTGATGCGGATGGCCGGCTATCCAGAGGTGGCCGGGGAGTTGATCGCCCGGGCCATCGAACGGGCCCGCCACGTGCTCGTCAACATGGCGATCGCCCACCATCCGCGCATCGACTCCCGCCTGCTGCACCTCCTCTGGCACCTCGCCGACCGCTGGGGTCGCGTCACGCCCCGTGGCGTCTCCCTCCCGCTGCGCCTCACGCACGAGCTGCTCGCCGATCTCGTCGCCGCCCAGCGCCCGTCGGTCACCCTGAGCCTCTCGCAGCTCGAGCGCCGTGGGGAGATCAGCCGCGATGAGGGCATGCTGCTGCTGACGGGGAGCTCACCCAGCCTCATCACCGAGACCGCCGCCGCCTGAGCGTCGGGAGCCGACACCGTGCGCCGGCTCTCCGAACCCGTCCGCGCGGTGCTCCTGGCGGCTACGCTCGGTGTCACCTACCTGGCCTTCCACGAGTTGGTCACCCTCCTGGTGATCCTCGTGATCACGATGATCATCGCGATCCCGCTGGCCGCGACTGCGGACAGGTTCGAGCGTCGCGGCCTCCCGCGCGTCCTCGGCGCCCTGATGGGACTGCTGCTCGGGTTCGCCGCCTTCGCAGGACTGCTCGCGCTCGTGGTGCCCACCTTCGTCGATCAGGGTCAGCGGGCGGTGGACGCCATCCCGTCGACCTTCGACAACGTCCGCTTCCGCATATCGGATGCGACCGGCGCAGATGCAGGAGAGGTCGGGCAGAGCATCCAGAGCTACGTCCAGGGCTACGTCGACGAGCCCTCCCGGCTGATCGGCCCTGCCGCCCAGATCGGGCTCGGCATCGTCGGCCTGCTCGGGACCTTCCTGGTGGTCCTGCTCACCGCGTTCTACATCGCGCTGCGGCCCCGTCCGCTCATCGACGGGTTGCTCTCGCTCTTCCCCGCCCGCCGCCGCGACGACGCCGCCCGGGTGCTCGGCGAGATCCGCTCGGCGTGGATGGGCTGGTTGCGCGGCGTGGGGATCGACATCATCGTGACCGGGACCCTGCTCTACATCGGCCTGCTGCTCGTGGGCCTGGACTTCGCCCTGGTCTTCGCCGTCATCGGCGGGCTCTTCGTCGTCGTGCCCTACATCGGAGCGGTGGCCGGCGGCATCCCGCCGGTGCTCTTCGCGCTCGCCGACTCCCCCACGAAGGCGGCGCTCGTCCTCGGTGTCTACCTGCTGGTGCAGCAGATCGAGGGCAACGTGATCATCCCGGTGGTCATGAGCCGCCAGGTCGCACTGCACCCCGCGGTGATCATCATCGGCGTGATCGTCGTCGGGCGGGTGGTGGGCTTCGCCGGGCTGCTCGTCGCGGTTCCGCTGATCTCGGCGACGCTGATCCTCGTCCGGGCGCTCTGGGTCGAACCGATGGCGCGCGAGGACGAACGCAGACAGGAGCCCTTCGACGCGGTCCGCACCGCATCCGCCTCCTCGCCCACCCGCGCGCTCACTTCGACGTCGAGCCGTCAGTAGAGGTAGGGAGCCAGGCCGAAGGAACGCGTCGACGGGAGGATGACGAGCACGATCGCGACCCCGAGCACCACCCAGAGCGCGACGCGCAGCGCGGGCCCGCTCCACGCTCGCCGGTGATGGAGCACAAACGCGGTCAGCAGCGCCCCGAATACGGGGACGAAGATCGTTATCAAGCTCATCGTGACGACGGCGACGACCTCCTCGGGCACCGCCGGGACCGCGGGGAGGGAGAGGCGACGACGCCCGGATCGGCTCCGCCGCGCCTGCTCCAGGTCCGCGCCGCAGACCGCACAGCCGGCCGCGAACTGGCTGACGGGTTCGCGGCATTCGGGGCAGCGGCTCACGGACGGTTCGAAGGTAGCGGCACGTGCGCCGAGCCGAGCCGGCGCCGATCGCCACGAACTCCTTAGGAACGTCGGCCACACTGGACCGATGCCGTTCGCCCCTCGTCCTGCCCGCCGCCTGACCGGCGTCGCCGGTGCGCTCTGTCTGCTCGGTCCGGCCACGGCGGCCGCCGACTCCCGCTACACCCGCTGCCCGGAGCCGGCGGGCACCTCGGTGGTCGGGGCGGCGCGCACCTCGTGTGCCTCGGTGGAGGGTGTCGCCCGGGCGGTCGCCACAGCGCCGGCCGGTGGCGCGGTCTCCGCGCTGACCGCGGCGGGATGGACCCCGTACCGGGCGCTCGAGGCCAACGTCCGCGGTGCGGCCCAGTTCGACATCGTCGCGCTCCGTGACAAAGCGGTCCTGCGGATTCGACGACGCGGCGCAGCCCCGGACCTCGACGGCTTCTCGGCCGGTCGCGAGCTCGTCTTCGCCCGGCGGGCGATCGTCGGCGGGGAGCGCATCCCGGGCGGCGCGGCCTTCTGCACCTCCGCCTTCACCGTGAAGCTCAGCAGCGGCTCGCTCGGCGGGCTCAGCGCCGGACACTGCGCCGGGGAGCGTCGCAACGGCACGACGGACCGCCGCAACGCCGCCGAGCGCCGCCCGCCCGCTCCCGGCCTCGTGCTGGGACGCGTCCAGCGCTACCTCCCCCGCTCGCTCCCGCTCGACGCCCTGCTGCTTCCCGTACCGCAGGGCACCGGCCGCACCACGACCGCGGTCGTCGATCGCGGCATCGCGCGCCCGCCCTGGATCGTCGCCGGGGTGGCGAAGACGACGGGTGGACGGCGCATGTGCTTCACCGGCCGGACCAGCGGACCCGACCGGTGCGGCACCCTGCGTGGTTCCTCGGCCCGGCCGCTCGAGCGCTTTCTGGCGATCGCCGCCGACGCTGTGGTCCGCTGCACGACCTCACGCGCCGCCGAAGGCGACAGCGGCGGCCCGGCCTACACCCGTCCGCGCAGCGACGGCACCGTCTACGCGCTCGGCATCACCACGCTGGTCACGGGCTCGCGGAACCAGATGTGCTTCACGCCGCTCGCGCCGGTGCTCAAGGAGCTCGACGCGGAGCTCTTCACCGGCACCTGATCACACCGCGGCGGGTGCCGTGCGCCGCGCCACCTCGGCCCGCACCAGCGGAGCGACCTCGGTCCCGAAGCGCTCCATCGAGCGGAGCACGGCGGCGTGATCGACCGCGCCGACGCTCATCTGCAGGAGCTGCCGGTCGTGGCCGAAGAGCTCGTGCTCGTAGAGCAGCTTCTCGACGACCTGCTCGGCCGATCCTGCCGCGACCGCGCCGTGGGGCGAGCGGAGCGCCTCGAACTCGCGCCTTCCCATCGCTCCCCAGCCGCGCTCGCGGCCGATGCGGTTCATCATCTGCAGGTAGGACGGCCCGAACGCCGCGTCGGCGGCGCTGCTGCTCTCCCCCACGAACCCGTGCGTGTTGATCGCGACGCGGCCGACCGATGGCTCGTGGCCGGCGCGGTCGATCGCCTTGCGGTAGAGGCGGACCAGGGAGACGAACGACGCGGGCTGCCCGCCGATGATGGCCAGCACGAGCGGAAGGCCGAGCGTCCCGGCGCGGATGACCGACTCGGGGGAGCCGCCGACGGCGACCCACACGGGCAGCCGCTCCTGCACCGGACGCGGGTAGACGCCGACGCCGTCGATCGCCGGGCGGTGCTCGCCCGACCACCGCACGGCGGTCTCCTCGCGCAGCCGCAGCAGCAGGTCGAGCTTCTCGGCGTAGAGCTCGTCGTAGTCCTCGAGGTCCTGGCCGAAGAGCGGGAAGGACTCGGTGAAGGAGCCGCGGCCGGCCATGATCTCGGCGCGACCGCCGGAGAGGAGGTCGACCTGGGCGAAGTCCTGGAAGACGCGGACGGGGTCGTCGGAGCTGAGGACCGTCACCGCGCTGGAAAGGCGGATCCGCTCCGTCCGGACCGCGGCGGCCGCCAGCGGGATCGCCGGGCTCGAGACGAGGAAGTCGGCTCGGTGGTGCTCACCGATGGCGAAGACGTCGAGCCCGAGCTGGTCGGCGAGCGCGGCCTCCTCCATCAGGTTCGCCATGCGCTGCTGCGGGGAGATGCCACCGCCGAGGTCGGCGAAGGTCGCGAGGCCGAGTTCCATCGCGCGAGCCTACCAGGTAGTTGCCCACGCAACTAGATCGAACGGGCTTGCACGCCGGAGACCGCATGCGCGAGGCTCCACCGATGCCCAGCTCTCTCGCGCTGCGTCCGTGAGGGCGACCCCGGGCACGGTCCGCCGCAGCCGGGGCGCGCTGCGACGCCTGGCCGATGCGGGCCCGCGCGGCGAGCGTCTCGTGCTCGCGATCATCTTCCGGCTCGCCCCGCGCTTCACTCGGGCCCGGGCGGTCAGCCGCACGGAGGGCTCGGTCGAGTGGCGGATCGCCCACGCCGACGGGACGGCATCGACCTACGCGATGGTCTTCGCCGACGACCGATGCAGGACCCACCGCGGCGCGCGGGCCGAGCCGGACCTCACGCTCACGCTGAGCGCCGCAGACTTCCGTGCTGTGGCGCTCGACGGCGCCGACGCGGTCGCCCTCGTCTTCGCCGGCCGGATGCGCGTGAACGGCGACATCATGCTCGGCGTGCGCGTCGGGCGCTGCTTCCGCCGCTGATCGGCGACCGCGCGGCGGCTGCGACCTCCCTTCCGGGGGGCCCGAGCGGTGAGCCCGGGTGAGGTAGCATCGTCACCGGCCGAGAACGTCGCGCCCACCCCCCCAGATGACCGCCTACGGACGCCTCTTCACCGCGATCTACGACCCGTTCCTCGCCTGGGGCGAACGGGCCGGGATGGGTGCGCTGCGACGCTCGCTCCTCTCCGAGGCGCAGGGTGACGTACTCGAGATCGGCGCCGGGACCGGGCTGAACCTCGACGCCTATCCCCCGGGCGTCGCCTCGCTCACCCTCGCCGACCCCGAACCGTCGATGGTCGCGCGGCTCCGCGGCCGGGCCGAGGAGAACGGCCACGAGGTCGTGGAGGCGGGCGCCGAGTCGCTCCCGTTCGCCGACGCCAGCTTCGACACCGTGGTGAGCACGCTCGTGCTCTGCACCGTCACCGACGTGACCGCGTCGCTCGCGGAGATCCGACGCGTGCTCCGGCCCGGCGGCCGGCTGCTGGCGATCGAGCACGTCCGCGCGGAGGCCCATGGGCTGCGCCGCTGGCAGGACCGCCTCCACGGTCCCTGGCTGCGTTTCGGCTACGGCTGCCACTGCAACCGCGACACGGTCGCGTCGCTGGCCGCGGCCGGGTTCGAGACCGGTGCGCTCGCGCCCGCCCGGTGGCGGCGCATGCCGCCGATCGTCGCCCCGCTCGTCACGGGCAGCCTCCCCGCCCCAGCGTGATCCGCGCGGTCACGCTGGACCTCGACGACACGCTGTGGCCCTTCGCCCCGGTGGCACGGCGGATCCGCGACGCGCTCGACGCCTTCCTAGCCGAACACGCACCGCGGACGGCTGCGCGCTACGAGCAGGCGGCGGTCGACGAGGCCCTCGCCGCGGTTCGGGCCCAGCGCGACGTGGCCGCGCACGACATCGGTGCGCTCCGCCGCGCCGTCCTGGGCCACCTGCTCGAGGCCGCCGGGGAGGACCCGGAGCTCGCGGACCCCGCGTTCGAGGCCATTTACGCGGCGCGTCAGCGGGTCGAGCTCTACCCCGACGCCGCCGCCGGGCTGGATCGTCTCGCCGCGCGCGTCCCGCTCCTGGCGATCACGAACGGCAACGCCGATCTCGAGCTGACCGGCGTGGCCCGCTGGTTCACCGGATGCGTGGCCGCGCATGATGTCGGCGTCGCCAAGCCCCACCCCGCGGTGTTCGAATCGGCGTGCGAGCGGCTCGGCCTGCGGCCGGAGGAGATCCTCCACGCGGGCGACGACCTCGAGACCGACGTCGGGGGCGCGCTTGTCGCGGGCCTGCAGTCGGTCTGGGTGCGGCGGGAGCTGTCGGGTGTCGCCCCCGCCGGTGCCCATACGGTCGCCGATCTCACCGCGCTGGCCGAGCTGGTCGAACGCGACGGCTGAGCGGCCGCCGGCCGGGACCTACGGT
>JACDAP010000426.1 GCA_013695395.1 Solirubrobacterales bacterium | reverse complement strand
GCTACGTGAGCGGCACGCGGAGCGTCGTGGCCGTGGATCTGGCCACCAAGCAGATCACCGCGCAGGCCTCCGTGACCGGCCAGCCGCTCTCGCTCACCATCTCCGCGAACGGGCTGAAGCTCTTCGCCGCCCGCTCCGGCGCGATCGACGTGATCGACACGACGACCATGGCCGTGACCGGCACGATTCAGCTCGGCCGCTCCAGGCCCGCCGCGCTCGCGCTCTCCTCCGACGGCGCCCGCGGCGTCGTCCTCCTCGATTCCAAGCGGGTCGGCATCGTCGACCTCGCCCGGAACCGCCTGGCCCGCAAGGTGAACCTGGCCGGCTCCACGGGTGTCGTGTTCTCCACCTCGGGCCCGATCGCGCGCGTCGTGACCGTCGGCGACCCCACCCCGGCCAAGCCGACGGCGAAGAAGGGCAAGAAGGCGAAGAAGGCGCGCAAGGACACCGACGCCCGCCTGGTCACCCTCGACACCTCGACCGGCCGTCCCGGCCTCGAGCTGAACCTGGGCCAGGGCGTCGGCGGCGGGGTCGCCCTCTCGAGCGACGGGCGCAGCGCGATCGTCGGCGCCCGCGACGGCGGCACCGTCACGAGCATCGTCGACCTGAACAAGGGACGCCAGAAGAAGCGCGTGAAGACCGGCAAGGGCCCCGGCGCCCCCATCGCCTCGAGCGACGGCCTGCGGGTGTATATCGCCGACCGAGGAGCGGGCACGCTGAGCGTGCTCTCCCAGCTTTCCTACAAGCGGCTGCGTAAGGTGAACCTCGGCGAGAAGGCCGGTCCGCTCGCGCTCGCCCTGCAGCCCGGCCTGGCCGTCCAGATCGGCACCGAGGGCGACGACACGATCAAGGGCACCCGCGGCGAGGACCGGCTCGTCGGCCTCGGCGGCAACGACCTCCTGCGCGGCTCGCGCGGGCGGGACCTGCTCGAGGGCGGCCCGGGGGACGATGTGCTCTCCGGCGGTGCCTCCAGCGACGTCATCCTGGGCGGAGAGGGCAACGACCGAGCGACCGGCTCCTCCGGCAACGACGGGATGGACGGCGGCCCCGGCAACGACGTCATGGACGGCGGCACCGGCAACGACCGGCTCGACGGCGGCTCCGAGGACGACTACCTCGACGGCGGGGACGGCGACGATCAGATCTTCGGCGGCGAGGGCAACGACAAGATCGTCGAGGCCGGCTTCGGCAACGACCCGATGCTCGACGGCGGGCCCGGCAACGACTTCATCGACGGCGGCCGCGGCACCGATCGGATCTTCGGCCGGGACGGCAACGACCAGCTCTTCGGCGGCCCCGCCTCGGAGACCGTCGACGGCGGAGCCGGCGACGACGGCATCGACGGCGGCACCGGCAACGACATCCTGCTGGGCCGCTCGGGTGACGACGTGCTCACCGGAGACGCGGGCAAGGACACGCTCTTCGGCTCGACCGGTGACGACACGCTCGACGGAGGCTCCGGCGACGACAAGCTCGGCGGCTCGAACGGCAACGACGAGATCACCGGCGGCCCCGGAGAGGACACGATCTCCGGCGGCAAGGGTGACGACATCATCCGCGTCGCCGACGGTGACAAGGACACGGTCAACTGCAATTCCGGCCGGGACACCGTCTACGTCGAGGAGGACGCGCCGCAGCGCGACGTCCTGAAGTCGTGCGAGACCGTGATCCAGGTGCCCGCCGAACCCGCCACCGACGCGCCGCCGACCGCCAACGTCATCCGCGGCACCGACGCGCCCGAGACCCTCTTCGGCACCCCCGGCCCCGACACGATGCTGGGTGCCGGCGGTAACGACGAGCTCTTCGGCAACGACGGTGATGACTACGTCGACGGCGAGAACGACGACGACATCCTCCACGGCGGCACCGGCAACGACTCGCTGCACGGGCGTGGCGGCAACGACGTGATCCTCGGCAACGAGGGCGACGACTACATCACCGGCGACCGCGGCAACGACCAGATCTTCGGCGAGGCCGGAAACGACACGATCTTCGGCAACCTCGACGACGACGCGATCGACGGCGGGGACGGGAACGACCGCATCAACGTGATCGGCGGCGGCACCGACGTCGTCACCTGCGGCGCGGGCTTCGACGTGGTCTTCGCCGACGCGGGCGACACGGTCAACGCGGACTGCGAGGACGTGCGCCGCTGAGGCGTCAGCGGCCGCTGAGGCGACCCGCGCGGGCCGCGGCGCTCAGGCCGACGCGCGCGGGTCGCGCTCGGGG
>JACDAP010000407.1 GCA_013695395.1 Solirubrobacterales bacterium | reverse complement strand
GTCGGGACGCGAGGCGGGCTCGATCGCCACGTGGACGACCGGCGGGGCGAACGAGATCGACTCGAGGAGCAC
Organism: Solirubrobacterales bacterium; assembly: GCA_013695395.1. Taxonomy (GTDB): domain Bacteria; phylum Actinomycetota; class Thermoleophilia; order Solirubrobacterales; family Solirubrobacteraceae; genus Paraconexibacter. Next base: position 3,716 of record JACDAP010000407.1, on the reverse strand, counting down.
CGGCTTGTCCGGGTCGCAGAGCGTGTCGCCCGTGGTCGCGGTCTTCATGCCGATGGCCACGGCGATGTCACCCGAGAAGACCTCGGTGACGTCCTCGCGGTCGTTGGCGTGCATCATCAACAGCCGCCCGACGCGCTCGGTCTTGCCCGTCGTGTGGTTGAGGATCTTGTCGCCCGCCTTCAGCACGCCGGAGTAGACGCGGAAGTAGGTGAGCGGGCCGGCCTGCGGGTCGCGCTGGATCTTGAACGCGAGCGCGCTGAAGGGCGCGTCGTCGTCGGGCGCGCGGGTCTCATCCGAGTTGGAGGCCGAGACCTCACCACGGTCGAGCGGGCTCGGCAGGTAGGCGAGGATCGCGTCGAGCAGCGGCTGGACGCCCTTGTTCTTGATCGCCGAGCCGCAGAGGACGGGCTGGACGGCGCCCGCCAGGACGGCCTCGCGGATCCCCTTCACGAGCATCTCAGTGGTCACCGAGTTCTCGTCCTCGAGGTAGGCCTCCATCAGCGGCTCGTGGTACTCGGCGACCGCGTCGATGAGTTCGTGGTGGGCGGTGTGCGCCGCGTCGGCCAGCTCCTCGGGGATGTCGACGACCTCGAAGACCATGCCGTCGTCCTCGGCGTACTTGATCGCCTTCATGCCGACGAGGTCGACGACGCCCTGGAACTGCTCCTCGGCGCCGATCGGCAGCTGGATCGGCACGGCGTTCGCACCGAGGCGGTCCTTCATCGTGCGCACGGCCTTCAGGAAGTCCGCACCCTGGCGGTCCATCTTGTTGACGAAGCAGAGCCGCGGGACGGTGTACTTGTTCATCATCCGCCACACGGTCTCGGACTGGGGCTCGACGCCCGCGACCGAGTCGAACAGGGCGATCGCGCCGTCGAGGACGCGCAGGGAGCGCTCGACCTCGGCCTGGAAGTCGACGTGGCCCGGCGTGTCGATGATGTTGATGCGGTGGGTCGGGGCGCTGTCGTCCGCGGAGGGGTTCCAGAAGCACGTCGTCGCGGCGGACATGATCGTGATGCCCCGCTCCTGCTCCTGGTCGAGCCAGTCCATCGAGGCGGCACCGTCGTGGACCTCGCCCATCTTGTGGACCTTGCCGGTGTAGTAGAGGATCCGCTCGGTCGTCGTGGTCTTGCCGGAGTCGACGTGGGCGGAGATGCCGATGTTGCGGGTGAGGGCGAGGGGGATCTGGCGGCTCATGGTGGTGGTGCTTTCGGTTCGGAAGGAGAGGGCGGATCGGGGGAAGGCGCAGCGCACGGCTGCGCGCGGGCGACCGACGCGACCGGGCTCGCGGGGAGCCGGGCCTCGTGGCCACCTCAGCGAACTGCTGACCTGGAACCCGACCGCGCGCAGGGCCGCCCGGCCGGCACGCGGGATGCGCAACGGGACGAGCGGGTGGCGGCGAGCGAGCAGACCATCAATCCCACAGCTTAGTGCCTGCTTCGGCGCACCAGGCGCCCACGTCACAGGTCATCCACAACGGCCCCGCGGTGGGGCGCGGCGCTCGCTAGCCTCGGCGAGGTGCCCACCGTCGAGGGACTCCGGTTCGAGTACGCGCTCCATCCGCTGCCGCCCGGCCGCTGGGCCTTCACCCGCTGGCGCTGGGAGCTCTGGCACGGCGCCCACCTGATCGCGACCGGCTGGCACTCCTCGCGCCCGTACGCGGAGCGCTGCCTGCGCCGGCACGCCGCCCGGGTCGGCTCCCGTCTGATGGGCCTGACGGCGCCGGATCCCGACGTGACGGTCCCGGGTGGCGACTTCGTCCCGGGCGCGACGGTCCAGCTGGTCATCGGCGGCGTGCCGTGTCGGCTCGTCCCGCGGGCCCTCGAGGGCCCGGGGCAGCGCGCCGTCGTCTCCGCCGCCTGAGGCGGCTCAGCCGCCGTCCGCCCGCTCGCGCCGGAGGGCCTCCTTGAGCGCCTCGGTGTCCTCCACCAGGTCGCGCTGGCGGGAGAGCAGGGCGTCGAGCTGCTCGTCGACGCCGTCCGCGGAACCGCCCCCCGAGGAAGAGCCGCCTGCGGCCGAGCCCGTGGTGCCCGAGGCACCGGTGGTCCCACCCAGGGCGGTGCCCGGCTCGTCCCGCGCCGGGGGTGTGGCGCCGTCCGGCAGCTGGCCCGTAGCGAGGTAGCGCTGGGTCTTCTCCTCGGCCTGCGGGTCGGTGTCGTTGGCGAAGACGAAGACGAGCTTGTTGGTCTCCGCGTCGACCACCACGGTCTTGGAGACCGCGTTGGAGCTCTGGGGGATGATCGAGGCCAGGTACTTCAGGCCGCCCCTGACGAAGACCGGCCGCGGCTCGACGACGCGGAAGTTGCCGCTCCCGCCGCGAGAATCGCCGAAGTCGATGCCCGGGATGGAGACCGCCTGGACCGCCTCGAGCGCCCGTCGGTTCCCGCTCAGCGAGGTGCCGCTCGGGACGCGCCACACGCGAGTCTTGCCGGTCGTCGCGTCGGTCAGGAAGATCGCGCTGGCCGCGAAGGCGCGGCCGTAGGGCTCGGCCACCGTCACCCACTGCGGTCCCAGCCCGCCGCTGCCGAAGTCGATCAGGTACGGCTGCTGGTTGGCGGCCGTGTCGGTGATCTGCGTCTGGTCCTCGTGGACGAAGAGCTTGTTGAAGATGCCGCCCTTGTAGGCGTAGGCGTCCTGGACCTGGCGGGCCAGGCCGTCCGGGAAGAGGCGCCCGGTGGAGACGAGCTCGGGGCGCCCCCGGGCCTCCTCCGGCGAGAGGTCCTCGATCGTCCCGTCCCCGGCCACGAGGAAGACCCCGCCGAGCACAGGGCGGCGGACCAGCCAGCCCTTGCGCTCGAGGTAGGGGACCATGATCTTTGCCCCGTCGGCTGTCTCGATCCCGATCGGGTCGGCCAGCTCGATCAGGAAGTGTCGCTTCAGCAGCTTCCAGCGGAGGTTGTCGGTCACCTGGAGGCCGGGAGCGACCTTCAGCTCCTGGTCGACCTGGCGCAGCGTCCGCGCGGTCTGCTCGGCGTCGAGGATCACGAGCCCCTTGGAGTTCCGCGAGAACGTCCGGAACAGGCCCTGCGGGGTGCGCAGCGCGGTCCACTGCAGGCCCTCGTCGGTGCGTACGATCCGGAAGTCCGTGAGCGTCTCGGTCGAGGAGTTGAACGCGCTGGACGCGTTCTGCTCAGCGACCTCCCGCGGCACGAGCCGCACCTGACCGCCCGCCGGCAGCTGGGGGATCTGCTCGTAGGTCGTGTTCGTGGCCAGCGAGCGCGAGACCAGCGCGCCGTTGAAGGCCGAGCCGAGCACGAGGAGCACGAAGGCGACGATCGGGAAGGCGACCAGCCGCTGGTCGGGGCGGCGACCCACTTCGAGATCCTCGAGCGTGCGCCACTGGGTGGAGCGGCGCAGGGCGACGGCCCCGATGACGAGCACCATCAGCGGCGGCAGCCACACGATGGGCGCGGTGTAGAAGAGCAGCGCGATCCCGTGCCACATGGGACGGATGAGCCAGAGGCCCACGAGGACGAGGACGGCGAGCACGGCCAGGCCGGCGCGGGGCGGGGTGATCTCGGGGCGACGCATCGGCCTCAGAACGCTAGCCACTCGGTCGATTGCGGGACGGGGTCGGTGCGCCCGGCGGTCCATGCGGGTGCGCCGACGACGCAGGCGAGCGCCGCCTGAGCGACCGCTGCGTAGGAGACGCTACGTTCGCCCGTATGGGTCCCGTCGCCGCCGTCGCCCGTGGGTAAGCGCTCCCGCAACCGCAC
>JACDAP010000379.1 GCA_013695395.1 Solirubrobacterales bacterium | reverse complement strand
GACCCCGAGCTGCTCGGGACGCTCGCCGGTGAGGTCGTCTCCGCCACCGGCCTGGACGTGGTCTGCCACGCCGCGGAGTCCTTTCTGGCCAAGCCGTTCGACGCCCGCGAGCGCCCCGCCTCACCCGCCGACCGCCCGCCCTACCAGGGCCCGAACCCGATCGCCGACGTGTGGAGCGCCGAGGCGCTGGAGCGGGGCGGCCGCTTCCTGCGCCGGGCCGTGCAGGACTCCTCCGACGTCGAGGCACGCGGCGCGATGATGCTCGCCGCCACCATGGCCGGGGTCGGCTTCGGCTCGGCGGGCGTGCACATCCCGCACGCCTGCGCGTATCCGATCGCCGGCCTGAAGCATGAGTACGTGCCGCCCGGCTACCCCGCCGATCACCCGTTCGTGCCGCACGGCCACTCCGTGATCGTCACGGCGCCCGCCGCGTTCCGCTTCACCTACGAGGGAGACCCGGGGCGTCACCACCGCGCCGCGGAGCTCCTGACGGGGCAGCCGGCCACCGGCCCGGAGGCGCTGCCCGACGCACTCATCGCGCTGATGCGCGACGTGGGCGCACCGTGCGGGCTGAGTGAGCTCGGGTACGGCGAACAGGACATCCCGGCGCTGGTCGACGGAGCGCTCAAGCAACGGCGCCTGCTCGTCCTGGCCCCGCGCGAGCCCGATGCGGACGACCTCGCCCAGCTCCTCCGCGATTCGATGGCCAACTGGTGAGCTCCCGCCACGACTACCCGCACCACCATCCGGTCGCGACCCGGTGGGCGGACAACGACGTCTACGGCCACGTCAACAACGTCGAGTACTACGCCTGGTTCGACACGGCGATCAACGCTTACCTGATCGAGTACGGGGAGCTCGACATCCACGGGGGGGAGACGATCGGTCTCTGCGTCGAATCCCACTGCAGCTACAACGCCGCGGTCGTCTTCCCGGAGGTCGTCGAGGTCGGCCTGCGCGTCGCCAAGCTGGGTCGCTCGAGCGTCCGCTACGAGCTTGGCATCTTCCGAGCCGAAGCGCAGGAGCCTGCGGCGGAGGGCTGGTTCGTGCACGTCTTCGTCGGCCGGGAGGACCGTCGGCCCCGCGCCCTCCCGGACGCGCTGCGCGCCGCCCTCGCACGGCTCGAGCCGGACGGCGCGTAGGGTGGCCGGGATGGAGCGACCCGTAGCCCTCATCACCGGCGCAGCCAGCGGGATCGGCCGGGCGGTCTGCCGCGCGCTCGCCGCGCGGGACCACCTGGTGATCGCCGCGGACATCGACCTCCCCGGCGCCGAGCTCGTCGCGGCCGAGGTCGAGGGGCGCGCGGTGGAGCTCGACGTCCGTGAGCTCGCCGCCAACGAGGCGGCGGTCGCGTTCACCCTGGAGCAGGCTGGCCGACTCGATCACATCTTCCTCAACGCCGGGATCTCCACCGGGACCGGCTTCGGAGACGAGTTCGATCTCGAGACCTACCGGCGTGCCATGAGCATCAACCTCGACGGGGTGGTCTTCGGCCTGCAGGCGGCGCTCCCGGCGCTCAAGGCCACGGAGGGCTCGGCCGTCGCGACCGCCTCCCTCGCCGGCCTGACCCCCGTCCCGATGGACCCGTTCTACGCGGCCAACAAGCACGCGGTGGTCGGCCTGGTCCGCTCGGCGGGGCCGGCGTTGCAGGTCGACGGCGTGCGGCTCAACGCGATCTGCCCCGGCTTCACCGAGTCGGCGATCATCGCCCCGATCCGCGACGGCCTGCTCGAGGGGGGTGTCCCGATCATCGAGACGGCCGTGGTCGCCGACGCCGTGGTCTCGCTGCTGGAAGCTCAGACGGTCGGGGACTGCGTCTTCGTCCAGAGCGGACGCCCGCCCGCCCCCTTCGCGTTCCGCAACATTCCCGGCCCGCGGCCGATCGATCCGGAGGCCGTCTCGTGAGCGGCTGGGACGACGACGACTGGGTCGGCGAGCCGCCGGAGGGCCGCTACACGAGCGATCGGGCCAAGCCAAGCTTCTGGTGGCATTCGCGGGCGGCACAGTTCGGTTTCCTCGGGCTGGCGCTCGCGATCGTGCTCCTGCTGGCCGTCGTTCTGCTCTGAGTCCAGCGATACCGTGGCCGGCCATGGATCGCACCGCGCCCGCCGAGCACCCGATCGCCGACGTCCTGGCCGCCCGCTGGAGCCCGCGCGCCTTCAGCGATGCGCCGGTGACCCGGGACGAGCTTCACTCGCTGCTGGAGGCCGCGCGCTGGGCGCCCTCCTCCGGCAACTCGCAGCCGTGGCGCTTCGTCTACGCGCTCCGCGACGAGGATCCGGAGGCGCACGCGCGGATCCTCGGCGTGCTCGACGAGTACAACCAGGTGTGGGCGAAGGACGCGTCGCTGTTGATGATCTCCGTCGCACAGCTGCGCAACGAGAAGCGGGAACTGCGCCACGCCGAGCACGATGTCGGCCTCGCGGTCGGGACGATGCTCGTCCAGGCCACGACGCTCGGCCTCCACGTCCATCAGATGGGGGGCTACGACGCGGACGCCGCGCGCGAGGCGCTGGCCATCCCTGAGCACCACGCGCCGGTCGCGGCGATCGCGGTCGGCCGGCTCGGATCACCGTCGTTGCTGCCCGAGAAGCTCGCGGCACGCGAGGTCGCCGAGCGGGTGCGGGTTCCCCAGGCGCAGTTCGCCTATCCCGGCCGCTTCGGAGCTCCGGACTGACCGGGTCGACCGTGGTGGAACGCAGGCATCGGATGGCCGCGTTAGATTCCCCCGATGCCTGAGAACCCGCCCGCCCCCCGGGAACGCCTGAGTGCCGAACGCATCGTCGAGGAGGCGCTCGAGCTGGCCAAGCAGGAGGGCGTCCGGGGAATCAGCATGCGCCCGCTGGCCGCGCGGTTCGGCGTCAGCGCGACGGCGCTCTACGGGCACATCGACTCCCGCGACGCACTGCTCAGCATGATGCTCGATCGGGTCCTCGACGGGGTCCCGGCGCTCGGTGAGGATCTCGGCTGGGAGGAGACGCTCCGAGCGGGCGCACTGCAGATGCGCGAGGCGTTCGGCTCCTACCCGCAGCTCGCGCTTGAGGCGCTCGGCGGGAACGCGACGAGCGAGCACGCCCGCGCGAACGGCGAGAACGTCCGAGGACAGCTCGGCGCCGCGGGCTTCGACGAGGCCACGGCGAACCTGGTGGCCACCACCTGGGCCCGCTACACGCTCTCCTTCCTGGCCGCGGCCGAGCACGTGCCAGAGGGCAACGAGCCGCTCCGTGAGGAGGCGTACGAGCTCGGCCTCGACGTCATGCTCGCCGGGCTCCGGGCGAAGCTCGCCGGCTGAGCCTGCTGAACCGAGGGCGCTCGGCGGGGCGGACGGACGCGCCGATAGGGTCCGGCCGATGAGCCCCTCCCTGTCCGACAAGACCATTTTCATGTCCGGCGGCAGCCGCGGTATCGGCCTGGCGATCGCCCTGCGGGCCGCCCGCGACGGCGCGAACGTCGCGATCATGGCCAAGACGGCCGAGCCCCAGCCGAACCTCGAGGGCACCGTCCACACCGCCGCGGCGGAGATCGAGGCGGCCGGCGGCAGGGCGCTCGCGATCGTCGGCGACGTCCGCGACGAGGCGTCGGTGGCGGACGCGGTCGCCCAGGCGGCCGACGCCTTCGGCACGATCGACATCTGCGTCAACAACGCCAGCGCGATCAACCTCTCGCCGCTCACCGAGCTGCCGGTCAAGCGCTTCGACCTGATGATGTCGATCAACGTCCGCGGCACCTACGTCGTCTCCGCCGCCTGCGCTCCGCACCTCAAGCAGCAGGGCGGCCACATCCTGACGCTCTCCCCGCCGATCGACCTCGACCCGAAGTGGCTCGGCCCGCACGCCGCGTACACGCTCTCCAAGTACGGCATGAGCATGCTGACGCTCGGCCTGGCCGAGGAGCTGCGCGAGGCCGGCGTCGGCGCGAACTGCCTCTGGCCGCGCACCCTGATCGCTACGGCGGCGGTGCAGAACCTGCTCGGCGGTGAGGCCTCGATGGCCCGCTCGCGCCGTCCCGAGATCGTCGCCGACGCGGCCCACGCGATTCTCACCCGCTCCCCGGCCGACTGCACGGGCACCTGCTTCCTCGACGACGAGGTGCTCGCCGAGGAGGGCAAGACCGACCTGAGCGAGTACCTCTACACCGGCAAGGAAGAGGACCTGGCGCTCGACCTGTTCCTCTAGCCCCGCACGGCGAACCGCCCGCCATTTCCCTCGCCTGGCGGGGAAGATGGCGGGAGGTTCGCGCCCTGCGCGCGACGAACGCGACGAACGCGACGAACGCGACGGAGCGTGGCGCCGGCCGAGGCGCGGGCTACGCCGTGGCGCCGGTGCCCTCGCGCATCGCCTCGACCAGGCCGGCCGGGAGGACGCGGTAGGAGTGGAACTCCATCGAGTAGCCGCCGCGGCCCTGGGTCGCGGAGCGGATGTCGTTGGCGTAGCCGAACATCTCCGACAGCGGCACCTCGGACTCGACCGAGACGATCCCGCCGGGGCGCGACTCACGCTCGCCGACGAGGCCACGGCGCCGGGCGATGTCGCCCATGACCCAGCCGAGGCCGTCCTCGGGCACGATGACCTCGACGAGCATGATCGGCTCGAGGATGACCGGCTTCGCGCGGCGGCAGGCCTCCTTGAAGGCGATGTTGCCCGCCATCTGGAAGGCGATCTCCGAGGAGTCCGTGTCGTGCGACTTGCCGTCGGTGAGCGTCACCTTGACGTCCTCCATCGGGTAGCCGGCCACGACGCCCGCGCTCATGCCGAGCTCGCAGCCCTTGCCGACCGCCGGGATGTACTCCGTCGGGACGTTGCCGCCCTTGACCTTCGACTCGAACTCGAAGCCCTTGCCGGGGTTCGGCTCGATGTTGATGTACACGACGCCGTACTGGCCCGAGCCGCCGGTCTGCTTGACGAACTTGCCCTCGATCTTCTCCGCGGACGAGGTGATCGTCTCGCGGTAGGCGACCTGCGGGCGGCCCGTGTTCGCGTTGACCTTGTACTCGCGCTTCAGGCGCTCGACGGTCACCTCGAGGTGGAGCTCGCCCATGCCCGAGAGCACGGTCTGCCCCGTCTCCTCGTCGGTGCGCATCTGCAGCGACGGGTCCTCGCGCACGAGGTAGGCCAGCGCGACGGCGAGCTTCTCCTGGTCGGGACGCGAGGCGGGCTCGATCGCCACGTGGACGACCGGCGGGGCGAACGAGATCGACTCGAGGAGCACCGGCTTGTCCGGGTCGCAGAGCGTGTCGCCCGTGGTCGCGGTCTTCATGCCGATG
>JACDAP010000377.1 GCA_013695395.1 Solirubrobacterales bacterium | reverse complement strand
CCTGCCGGCCGAGCGCGATCGCCGCCGCCCCCCGCGTGACCTTCCGCGGCAGGAACTGCTCGGGCCGCCGCGGCGATTCGTGGTTGTAGAGGATGCCCGCGCTCGCGTGGACGCCGTGGCGCTCGCGCATCACCCGCACGAGCCCGAGCGCGGCGAGTTTCGCCACGCCGTAGGGGGATTCGGGGCGCATCGGGGAGCTCTCCCGCTGCGGGCTCTCCCCGGCGTCGCCGAACACCTCCGAGGAGGCGGCGACGTACAGCCGGAAGCCGTGCTCCCGTGCGAGCCCCAGCAGGGTGCCGGTGGCGCCCGCGATCGCCGCCATCGCCTCGGTCGGGTCCTCCCAGGAGGCGGGGACGAAGGTCGGCGCCGCCAGGTGGTAGAGCTCGTCGGGGGCGGCGGCCTCGACCGCCCGGCGCAGTGACCCGGCGTGGAGGAGCTCCCCGGTGATCAGGGTCAGCCGATGTCGGACGCCCGCCAGGTTGGGGGAAGCCTCGTCGGCCGGCTCCCGCACCATGCCGACCACCTCGTAGCCTTTCCCGAGCAGCAGCTCAGCGAGGTAGGAGCCGTCCTGGCCGCTGATCCCCGTGATGAGCGCGCGTCGAGGGGCCACGGGGGCCAGCGTAACCACCCAGGTGGTTCGAGGGTTCTTCAGGAGGGAACGTTGCGGGGGTGGACAACTGCGCTACTTGCCTCGAAGCTTGCCGTTGGCACCAGTACGCGAACCGCGCATCGCTGACGGAAGAAGCCCATGACGACCTCTGAGCCCCTCGCCCTCCAAGACTTCGGCCCCGACCTTCACGTCGATGTGACCGATGCCGTGCCGCCGCCGAGCGTGGACGTCCTCGGGATCCCGCTCGCGATCACGGACTACGCGCGCACGATGGACTGGATGGACGCAACCATCGTCGACGGTGGTACCGGCTACGTCTGCGTCGCCGCCACGCACACGGTGATGGCCTGCCAGGAGGACCCGGAGCTGCGCGCCGCCGTCGTCGAGTCGGACCTCACCGTTCCCGACGGCCAGCCGCTGGTGTGGGCGATGAACGCCCTCGGGCAGAACCTCCCGAGCCGGGTCTACGGCCCGGAGCTCATGGCGCGGTACTGCGAGCGCTCGGTGGGCACCGGCACGAAGATGTACCTCTACGGCGGCCGCAATCAGGGAGCGCTCGTCCAGCTCGCGCTGAACCTCCGCCGCCGCTACCCCGGCGTGCAGATCGTCGGCGGCTACTCCCCGCCGTTCCGCGAGCTCTCCGACGAGGAGCAGGACGCGATCGTCGAGGGGATCAACCGCTCGGAGGCCGACGTGGTCTGGGTCGGCATCGGGGTGCCCAAGCAGGAGAAGTGGATGGCCCAGATGCGGCCCCGGCTGCGCACACCCGTGCTCATCGGCGTCGGGGCCGCCTTCGACTTTCACGCGGGCCTCATCCCGCAGGCCCCGTCCGTAGTCCAGTCCGCGGGGATGGAGTGGGCCTTCCGGCTCTCCCGCGAGCCGCGCCGCCTGTGGAAGCGGTACCTGCGCTACAACCCGCGCTTCGTCACCGGGTTCGCCAGGCAGTGGGCCACGCAGCGCCCGCGATAGCCTCGGCCGGTGGACCAGGACTTCAAGCACGACGTCGCCGTCATCGGGTGCGGCCGCGTCGGCCTTCCCCTCGCACTCGCCTTCGCCGATCGGGGGCTGCGCACCGTCGGGGTCGACAACAACGCGGTCCTGCTCGCGGCCGTCCAGGGCGGCCGGATGCCGTTCGAGGAGCCCGGTGCTCAAGCGGTGCTCGATCGCGTGCAGGTCATCTGGAGCGACCGGATCGCCGCCGCTGCCGACGCGAAGCACGTGGTCATCACGCTCGGGACGCCCTCCTTCTCGCACATCGAGATCGACCTGAGCCACATCCGCGGGGTCGTCGACGACCTCCTCCCGCACCTGCGCGAGGGCCACGCGCTGACGCTGCGCTCGACGATCGCGCCGCGCACCACCGAGTTCGTCGCGGGTTATCTGGAGAAGCACCGCGGCTTCGAGGCCGGCACCGACGTCTTCGTCGCCCACTGCCCGGAGC
>JACDAP010000342.1 GCA_013695395.1 Solirubrobacterales bacterium | reverse complement strand
CACCTCCGCGCTTCGGCGCCGAGGTGCTCGACGAGGCCGTCCAGATGAGCATGGTCGACACGCTCACCGGGACCTTCCGGCGCTTTCCGGACCTGCTCCACGGGGCCCTGGTGCGCCGGGCGAGGCTCTCGGGCCTGCCCCTGGAGCCCGTCGAGGAGGCCATGGGGATCGCCTCCGCCCTGCCCGCCCGACCGGAGGCGGCCGCGGCGCTCGACCATCTCCACGCGGAGGGGTACCGCGTCGCGGTGCTCACGAACTCGGCCGCGGTCGCCGGGCGCCACACGCTCGATGCGGCCGGGCTGCTGGTCCGGGTCGACCGGCTCGACGGCGCCGACGCCGTGCGTGCGTACAAGCCGCACCCGAGCGTCTACGGGCTCACGGTCGCCCCGGAGCGGGCCTGGTTCGTGGCCGCGCACTGGTGGGACGTGACGGGCGCGGCCCGCGCAGGCTTCTCGACGGCCTGGATCTCCGCCGACGACGTCGTGCTGCCCGAGACGGCCGTGGTCCCCGACATCGTCGCCGGCGACCTGCTGAGCGCCGCCCGCGAGATCACCGAACGCGGGCACTGAGCGTGGATCCAGGCTGCGCTCGGCCCGGGCGCAGCTACAGCTCCTTCTCACCCCAGAAGCTCGCCGCGTAGTTGCCGTTGTAGTCGGCGATGGAGCGGTACCCGGCGCCCTCGTAGAGCGCCCGGGCCCGCGGCTGCTTGGGACCGGTGTCGAGCCGCAACCGGTCCAGACCGAGGCTGCGACCGGCCTCCTCCAGCGCCTCGAGCAGCCTCCGGGCGTGTCCGCGCCCGCGGGCGGCGGGCACGACGTACATGCGCTTGATTTCACCGACCCCCGGGTCGTGGGCCTTGATGCCACCACCGGCCACCGCCTCGCCGTCCTCGAAGACGACGAGGTAGGTGCCCCCGGGCGCCCAGAGCTCCGCGGGCGTCGCGGAGGGCGCGTTGCGGTCCTCGAGCGGGCCGTACATGGTCACGATCTCGGCCACCATCTCGGCCAGCAGGACGTCGGCCGGCGCCTGGTCGCCGCGCACGGGTCGGATCTCGATCACGGCCCGGTAGCTTGGCAGCCCATGGCCCGCGACTGGCACGATCTCTTCCTCACCGACGCCCCTGCGGACGGTCCTCGGCCGGCGGAGGAGTCCGGTGAGAAGCCCGAGAAGAAGCGCCGGTTCTTCTCGAAGCTCCGCGAGAACATGGCCAAGACGCGTACCGCGCTGGCCGCCGAGGTGCAGGCCACGCTCTTCGAGGGAGACGTCGACGAGCAGACCTGGGAGCGCCTGGAGGAGGCGCTGATCATGGCCGACGTGGGCGCAACCACGACCGCGAAGGTCGTCGCGCAGCTCGAGCAGGAGGCCACCGACGGCGCCCTGGTCGGCGGCGAGCAGCTCTCCGCTCGGCTGGCCGAGCTGCTGGCCGAGCTGGCCCGGCCCGGTGAGGGGACGATCGACCTGCGACACGCCCCGACCGTGATCATGGCCGTCGGGGTCAACGGGACGGGGAAGACCACCACGATCGGCAAGCTCGCTCACCACCTGCAGCACGAGCTCGGCAAGACCGTCGTCCTCGGCGCGGCCGACACCTTCCGTGCCGCAGCCGTGGAGCAGCTCGCGGGCTGGGCGGCGCGCTCGGGCTGCGAGCTCGTGCGCGGCCCCGAGGGCTCGGACCCGGGCTCGGTCGCCTTCGAGGCGGTCCGCCGCGGGCGTGAGCTCGGCGCCGATGTGGTGATCATCGACACCGCCGGGCGCCTACACAACCAGGACCACCTGATGGAGGAGCTCGCGAAGATCCGCCGCGTGGTCGGCAAGCAGATGGAGGGCGCGCCGCACGAGACGCTGCTGACCGTCGACGCCACCACCGGCCAGAACGGCCTGCGGCAGGCCCAGCTGTTCTCGGCCGCGGTCCCCGTGGACGGCATCGTGCTGACCAAGCTCGACGGCACCGCCAAGGGCGGGATCGCGCTGGCGATCGCCTCCGACCTCGGGCTGCCGGTCAAGCTGATCGGCGTGGGGGAGTCGCTGGAGGATCTCCGCCCGTTCGACGCCGACGACTTCGCCCGCGCCCTGCTCGGAACCGACCACGACGGCTGATACCGTCCGAGGCTCATGGACCTCTGGGTCATCTGGATCCTCGTCGCGGTCGCCTTCGGGGTCGGCGAGATCCTCTCGCTCAGCTTCTTCCTGGCCCCGTTCGCCGGTGGCGCCCTCGTTGCGGCCGCGGTCGACGGCGCCGGCGCCCCGGACATCGTCTCGATCGCGGTCTTCCTGGTCGCCTCCACGCTCTTCTTCGGCTTCCTGCGGCCGATTGCCCTGCGCCACGCGAACATGCCGCCGTCCCTGCGGACCGGCACCCAGGCGCTGATCGGCCAGACCGTGACCGTCATGCAGCCGATCGACAACGCCGCCGAGACCGGGAGCGTGAAGCTCGCCGGCGAGGTCTGGACGGCGCGCAGCTACCTGGACGACACGCCGATCCCCGCGGGAACCCGCGTGGACGTCATCGAGATCAAGGGCGCCACGGCGCTCGTCACCGAGTAGAAGGGCTGAAAGCCATGGCCGGACTCATCGTCGCCGCTGTGTTCCTCCTGTTCCTGCTGTTCGTCGCCGCGCGGACGGTGCGGATCATCCCCCAGGCCCGGGCCGGCGTCGTGGAGCGGCTCGGCCGCTATTCGCGCACGCTCACACCGGGGCTCACCGTCGTCGTGCCCTTCGTCGACAAGGTCAAGCCGCTGATCGACCTGCGGGAGCAGGTCGTGGCCTTCCCGCCGCAGCCCGTGATCACCCAGGACAACGTCTCGATCGGCGTCGATACGGTCCTCTACTTCACGATCACCGACCCGAAGGACGCGACCTACGAGATCGCCAACCCGCTCCAGGCGATCGAGCAGCTCACCGTCACCACGCTGCGCAACGTGATCGGCGGCCTGACCCTGGAGGAGACGCTGACCTCCCGCGACAACATCAACTCCCAGCTGCGCCTCGTGCTCGACGAGGCGACGGGCAAGTGGGGCCTGCGGATCAACCGGGTGGAGATCAAGTCGGTCGATCCGCCCGCTTCGATCCAGGAGGCGATGGAGAAGCAGATGCGCGCCGAACGCGACCGTCGCGCCTCGATCCTCACCGCCGAGGGTGTGAAGACCTCCTCGATCCTCACGGCCGAGGGTGAGAAGCAGTCGGCCGTCCTGCGGGCCGAGGGCGACAAGACCTCGGCGATCCTGCGCGCCCAGGGTGAGGCGGAGGCGATCGACACGGTCTTCCGCGCGATCCATGAGGGCGAGCCGGACGAGGGGCTGCTCTCCTACCAGTACCTCCAGATGCTGCCGGAGCTCGGCAAGGGGGACGCGAACAAGATCTTCGTCATTCCCTCGGAGTTCACCAACGCGCTCGGCAACCTCGGCGGGCAGCTCGGCGGCGCGCTCTCCGGCAAGTCGGAGGATGGCCGGATCAAGGGCAAGCCTCGCAAGACGAACGACGCCGAGGAGTCCGAGGCGGCCGCGGAGGTCGCGGCGGCGGCGGAGGCAGCCGCCAAGGCGGCGGAGGC
>JACDAP010000326.1 GCA_013695395.1 Solirubrobacterales bacterium | reverse complement strand
ATGGAATGCCTTCGCCGCGATCAAGCTCAAGTATCCAACCGGCGACGTTGTCGAGGAAGTATCGATCGTGGGTTACGGCGATGATCGTACCTTCGTATTTCTGAAGATGCTGCTCGAGCCAGCTTACGGATTCGGCGTCGAGGTGATTGGTCGGCTCGTCGAGCAAAAGGATGTCGGGCTTTTGCAGCAGCAAGCGACAGAGCGCGACACGACGCTTTTCACCGCCGCTTAGATTCTTTACCGGCGTCGCGGGTGGCGGACAGCGAAGAGCGTCCATCGCCATATCGAGCCGCGAATCGAGATCCCACGCATCCGCCGCGTCGAGCTTTTCCTGAACCTGACCCTGCCGTTCAATGAGTTTCGTCATCGCGTCGTCGTCCATCGGTTCGGCAAACTTCGCGTTGATCTCCTCGTATTCCTTGAGCAGGTTCACCGTCTCTTGTGCGCCTTCTTCAACGATCTGCTGGACGGTTTTTGATTCGTCGAGCTTCGGCTCTTGCTCAAGCAGCCCGACGGAATACCCTTTCGAGAAAACGACCTCTCCGTTGAACTCTTTGTCCGTACCGGCGATGATCCGGAGTAGCGACGATTTACCCGAGCCGTTGAGACCGAGCACGCCGATCTTTGCACCGTAGAAAAATGAAAGGTAGATGTCCTTGAGGACAGGTTTCTTGTCGTAAAATTTACTGACCTTGACCATCGAAAAGATGATCTTGTTTGGTTCTGTATTGCTCATAAAAATTCTTAACGCAGAGGACGCAGGGAAGATGACCAGTCTCGATACAGCGACCGAATCAAACGGAATAACTTTACCTGCCGATTTCAATGCAGCGTGCGGCACGCGTCCATAACTTTAGCTACAGGTGGAGCGAAGCGGAGCCTGTAGCTGGCGGAAACGAGCCCGACGAGCCTGTGAAACAGGCGACAGGGTCACGCGTGTTTCACACGCTCTGTTCATAGATCGCTAGAACTACACACTCCGCTTTGCTCCGTGTGTAGCTAAAGTTATTGCCGCGTGCTTCGCACGCTCGCCTCAGCCCGCAGGATTCCCGGTTCCCTCTTAACCTTGTCTGGTCCTTAATGCTCCCGAACAAAAAAGAATGAGAAAACCCATCCCGATCGGAAGGTGCGTCTATTTTCCGGTGATCTCATCATCGAACTTGTCCGACGCCTCTTCCTGCTTGGGTATCAGGAAGTAGAACTTTCCGGCTTCTTCTGCTGTGATCGGTGATCCAAGCAGCTCCGCGGCATACGAAAGCACGGGATCGGTTCGCTGGTAGAGTGCCATCTGTCCCGGAGTCACTCGAACATCCGGTATAACGCCACGTCCCTCGAGTCGGGTTCCATCCGCCATTATGAGATCTGCGATGGAGATCGACAGTCGTGAAAGGTAGTAGGGGGTGCTGCCTCCAGTAAGCGAAGGCGCCCGTGTTTCCGTTGCGATACCGTATCTAAGGCTCGTCATCACTCCTCCCATACTTGCATCGCCGGCGACGCGACCACGTTTTTCGAGCTGGATCACTCGCGAAAACACTTCGGATGCTGAGCCTGTTTCGCTATCGATCAGCACCATCACTTCGCCTTTAAAGGGATCACGGCGCCCTTTGGCAATTGCTTCCTTTGTTTTTCGGCGCATCTTTTCAGTTCCGACCTTTATGTCTCGATCAAAGAACCAGCCCACCAAGTGCATTTCGGTGTCAACATATCCGCCGGAATTGCCGCGAAGGTCCAGAATCAGTTTATTTCTCGACGTTGCTTCCTTCATCATCTTGTCAATCACGCTCTTCTCAACTGCGAACGTGCGAAGCTTGCAAGCAGTAATGGCGGATCCGATCGCGACGCAGGTATAAGGCTTCGCCTCTTCGTCGTCCTTTCGTTTCTTCCTTTCTCTTTTCCGTTCTTCCGGCGATATGAACTTCGATTTGAAAAGGACCTCACGGTCTTTTTTATCCGCGTCCCTTACCTTCAACTTAATATCTTCCTGCGGTTCCAAAGCGTAAATAATGTAGTTAATAAGCCAGAGATTGTTACGAGTCGGAGCGTGGCCGTTGAACTCCAGGATCTGATCACCAACCTTCAACC
>JACDAP010000330.1 GCA_013695395.1 Solirubrobacterales bacterium | reverse complement strand
GTTCACGGTGGGGGAGCCAGGGCCGTCCGTTCCGGTGATCACCGAGGTCATCACGTGACCGGGACGGCTGCGCCGGACACCGGGATCCCGGACGTCCCGAAGGCCGAGCTCCACGTCCACCTGGAGGGGACCGCCCGGCCCGCGCTCATCCGACGACTCGCCGCGCGCAACGGCGTCGCGTTGCCCGCCGGGCTGTTCGCCGACGAGGAGACCTTCGCCTGGACCGACTTCCTCGACTTCCTTACGACCTACGACCTCGCCGCGAGCGTTCTGCGCACCGCCGAGGACTACCGCGACCTCGTCCACGCCTACCTGTCGGAGTGCGCGGCCGAGGGCGCGATCTACGTCGAGATGATCGCCTCGCCCGACCACGCGCGGGCGGTCGGGCTGCCCGAGGCCGAGCATCGCGCCGGGCTCTTCGCCGGCATCGACGACGCGCGCACCGACCACGGCATCGAGGGGCGGATCCTCGTCACCGCGATCCGCAACCTCGGGGTGGAGGCGGCCGAGCGGACCGCAAGGGAGGCCGCGGCGCTCGCGCATCCCTACGTCGTCGGCTTCAACCTGGCCGGCGACGAGGCGGGGTTCCCGCCCGCGCCGTTCGCCCGCGCCTTCCAGGTCGCCCACGATGCCGGCCTCGGCTGCACGGTCCACGCCGGGGAGCACGCGGGCCCCGCGTCGATCAGGGAGGCGCTCGCCCTGCCGGGGGTTCGGCGGCTCTCCCACGGCGTCCGCGCGGTCGAGGACCCCGCGCTCGTCGCGCGGCTGGCCGAGGAGCGGATCGTGCTCGAGGTCTGCCCGACCTCGAACGTCGTGCTCGGCGTCTACGAGGACTACGCGGCCCACCCGTTCACGCGCCTGCGCGACGCCGGCGTCCTCGTGACGCTCGCCTCCGATGATCCGCCGTTCTTCGGTGCGTCGATCGGCGGGGAGTACGGCGTGGCGCGGACGCACTTCGGCCTCCAGGACGACGCGCTGCTCGACATCACCCGGACCGCGCTAAGAGCGGGATTTCTGGACGAAACGACCCGGCGGGATCTGCTCGAACGCCTCGGTTCCGCCGGGTCCGCGCTGTAGGCTGCCGACCTTCGCCGGCGTGCTGGTCGCCCGCCCGGCCGGCCATCCACCACACCCGAAAAGAGGGACATGTTGCTCATCTCCTCCAAGCGCGTCATCGCGCTCGGACTCGCGCTCAGCGCCGTCGCCATCACCGGCTGCGGCGACGACGAGGAGACCACC
This sequence comes from Solirubrobacterales bacterium, assembly GCA_013695395.1. Lineage (GTDB taxonomy): Bacteria > Actinomycetota > Thermoleophilia > Solirubrobacterales > Solirubrobacteraceae > Paraconexibacter. The sequence goes on along the minus strand of JACDAP010000330.1, from coordinate 3,898 downwards.
TCCTCCGCGTCCGCCCCGACCGAGTCCGCCGCCGCCGCACCGCCCGAGGGCAAGAAGATCACGGTCGGCCTGGTCACCGACATCGGCGGCCTCAACGACCGCTCGTTCAACTCGCTGGCCAACAAGGGCCTCGAGGACGCCAAGAGCGAGCTCGGCGTCGAGGGCCGCGTCATCACCTCGAAGTCGAACTCCGACTACGTCCCCAACCTGACCCAGCTCGCGCGACAGAAGACCGACCTGATCGTCGGCGTCGGCTTCCTCATGGCCGAGGCGATCAACACGGTCGCCACCAAGTTCCCGGAGCAGAACTTCGCGATCATCGACTTCCCGCAGGCCGGGCTCAAGGACACGCCGGAGAACGTCAAGGGGCTCCTGTTCAAGGAGAACGAGGCCGGCTACCTGGCCGGGACGCTCGCCGGGCTCTACGCCGAGAAGAACGGGATCGACACGATCTCCTCGGTCGGCGGCCAGAAGATCCCGCCGGTCGACGGCTACATCGCGGGCTTCCAGGCCGGCGCCAAGGAGGCGAGTCCCGGCATCAAGACCCTGAACGCGTACTCGCAGGACTTCGTCGACCAGGCCAAGTGCAAGGAGCTCGCGCTCGACCAGATCGACCGTGGCTCGGGCATCGTCTTCCAGGTCGCCGGCCAGTGCGGCCTCGGCGCGCTGGACGCGGCCAAGGAGAAGGACAAGCTCGGCATCGGCGTCGACGCCGACCAGAGCTTCCTCGGGGACTACATCCTCACCTCGGCCGAGAAGAAGATCGACATCGCGGTCAAGAACACGATCATGTCGGTCCAGGACGACTCGTTCATGGGCGGCACCGACGAGATCTTCGACGCGAAATCCGACGGTGTCGGGCTCGGCGAGATCTCGGCCGCCGGCCAGGAGTTCGCCGCGCAGATCGATGAGGTCAAGACGAAGATCGCGGCCGGGGAGATCGACATCCCCACCGAGGTCAAGTAGGCAGGGACCATGGCGGATTCCCGCCACGACGGTGAGGCCGCGGAGCTCGCGCTCGAGCTCCGCGGCATCACCAAGCGCTTCGGCGCGCTGAAGGCGAACGATGCGATCGACTTCGAGCTGCGGCGCGGGGAGATCCATGCGCTCCTCGGGGAGAACGGCGCCGGCAAGTCGACGCTGATGAACGTCGTCTACGGCATCCACCAGCCTGACGCGGGGGAGATCCTCGTCGACGGCGTCCCCGTGGTGCCGAAGAATCCGCGCGCGGCGATGCGTGTCGGCATCGGCATGGTCTTCCAGCACTTCATGCTGATCCCGGTCATGACGGTGGCCGAGAACTTCGTGCTCGGCGCCGAGCCTCGGACCGGCGCCCGCCTGCTCGACGAGAAGGCGGCGACCAGTCGGGTGCGCGCGCTCTCCGAGCGCTACGGCCTGGCGGTCGACCCGCACGCCAAGGTCGCCGACATCAGCGTCGGCCAGCAGCAGCGCGTCGAGATCCTCCGCGCGCTCGACCGTGGCGCGCAGGTGCTCGTGCTCGACGAGCCGACCGCGGTGCTCACCGCGCAGGAGACCCGTGAGCTCTTCAAGGTCCTCACGACGCTCCGCGAGCAGGGCACCTCGATCGTCTTCATCTCCCACAAGCTCAAGGAGATCCTGGAGATCTCCGACCGCGTCACCGTGCTGCGGCGCGGACGCAGCGTCGGGACCGTCGTGACCTCCGAGGTCGACGAGGCGGGCCTCGCGAACCTCATGGTCGGTCGCGAGGTGCTTCTGCGGGTGGAGAAGGAGGCGGCCCCCCGGGGTGGCGGCGAGGGCCTGCTCGTCTCCGAGCTTGTCGTCAAAGACGACCGCGGGCTTTCCGCCGTCGACGGGGCGAGCTTCGCCGTCCGCGGCGGCGAGATCGTGGCCATCGCCGGGATCGACGGCAACGGCCAGTCCGAGCTGATCGAGGCGATCACCGGGCTGCGACGGGTGGAGCGCGGGACGATCCACGTTGGCGGCCGCGACGTGACCGCCTGCGGCGCCCGGGAGATGCTCGACGCGGGCGTCGCCCACATCGCCGAGGACCGTCAGCGACGCGGCCTGGTGCTCGACTTCACCCTCGCCGAGAACCTCGCGCTGCGGGAGTACCGGGCCGAGTCCCGCTTCGGCCTGCTCTCACCCAAGCGGTTCGTGGAGCGCGCGCGCAAGCTGCTCGCCGAGTACGACGTGCGTGGCGGCGCGCCCGAGACCAAGGCCCGGGCCCTGAGCGGCGGCAACCAGCAGAAGGTCGTCATCGCCCGGGAGATCGACGGCAACCCGGAGCTGCTGGTCGCCGCGCAGCCCACGCGGGGGCTGGACGTCGGGGCCATCGAGTTCGTCCACCGGCGCCTGGTGGCCGAGCGCGACGCGGGGCGCGCGGTCCTGCTCGTCTCGTTCGAGCTCGAGGAGGTCTTCTCGCTCGCCGACCGGATCCTCGTGCTCTTCGAGGGGCGCATCACCGGCGAGCTGCCACCCACGGTCACCGAGGAGGAGATCGGCCTGCGGATGGCCGGCGGCGGGGCGGCGGAGGCGGCGTGAGCACGCCCGCGCCACCGGCCGAGGCTCCGGGCTCGACCACCGCCGGGCGGCTCTCGGGCTTCCTGCGCAGCGGCGGCGTCATCACGCCGGTGCTCACCGCGCTGCTCGCGTTCCTCATCGGCGGCCTGGTCGTCGCGCTCACCGGGAAGAACCCGCTCACCACCTACCAGGCGTTCTACGAGGGAACCGGCCTCAGCTGGCTGCTCCCCTGGACCGGGGAGCGCGAGTTCGCCGCCGCGAACCTGCAGAGCACCCTGATCCTCACGACGCCGCTGATCCTCGTCGGCTTCGCGGTCGCCTACGCGTTCCGGGCGGGGCTCTTCAACATCGGCGGCCAGGGCCAGTACTCGGTGGGGGCGATCGTCGCGGTCTACGTCGGCTCGTCGCTGCCGGACCTCCCGGGCGTGCTCCACATCCTCCTCGCGCTCCTGCTCGGTGCGCTGGCGGGCGGGCTGTGGGCGGGGATCGCGGGGCTCCTGCGGGCCACCGTCGGGGCCAACGAGGTGATCTCGACGATCATGCTCAACTACATCGCGCTGTGGATCGGCGTGTACCTCTTCGGCCTGATGGGGCCGCTGCAGAACGACACCGACCCGTCCCTGCCGATCTCCAACGACATCGTGATGGACGCGCGGCTCCCGGTCTTCTGGGGCGACGCGGAGCTGCAGGGGCTGCACGTCGGCCTGTTCGTCGCGCTCGCGGTGGGAATCGTCTTCTGGGTGCTGCTCAACCGGTCGGTGAAGGGCTACGAGGCGCGCGCGGTCGGCTTCTCCCCCGACGCGGCCGCCTACGGCGGGATCAACGTCGGGCGCACCTACGTGACGGTGATGGTCACCTGCGGGCTGTTCGCGGGGCTCGCCGGCGCGATCGACGTCCTGGGCTGGCAGTTCCGGGTGGCCACGAACGACATCCAGGGCTCGCAGATCGGCTTCCTCGGGATCGCGGTGGCGCTGCTCGGGCGGAACACCGCGGTCGGCACGATGCTCTCGGCGCTGCTGTTCGGGGCGCTCCTGCAGGGCACCAACGTGCGCAACCTCGACCCGGCCGTCTTCGACCCCGCCCTCGCGGGCAACCTCACGACGATCATCCAGGGGCTCGTCGTGCTCTTCGTGTCCGCCGACGTGCTCGTCGTCTACCTGTACCGGCTCCGGCGGCGGCGCAATCGGGAAGAGGAGGCGGCGCCACCGGGCGTCGCGGAGGCCGCGTCATGAGCACGACGGTCATGACCGACCGGCTCCGCTCGCCGCGGGGCCCCGCCACCAGCGGCGTGCGCTCGTATGCGCGCGCCACCTGGCTCGGGATCGGTGGGATCGCGCTGGCGCTCCTCGCCTTCTTCGTCGTGCTCCCGCCGCTCACGCTGCGCACCGGGATCCCC
>JACDAP010000320.1 GCA_013695395.1 Solirubrobacterales bacterium | reverse complement strand
CGACCGCGCTCGTCCGTCAGGCACGCCTGGGCGGCACGACGACCGTCGAGCTCGTGACGTTCCTCGACCGCGCGTGCGCCTGGCTGCTGCGTCTGGTGAGCGAGGCGCCCGAGGCGCGCGTGGAGCTGCCCGCCGCACGCCGCGTCTGCGCCGCGCTGCGCCACCAGGCGCTCGAGGACTCCGGCGGCTGAGCCTCGGCTCATCGCCGCAGCTTGACGGTGAGCGCGACCGGTGCCATGCCGGGCCCGCTGACGGAGAGCTGCACGGCGGGCCGCCGCCCCTTGACCGCGCGCAGCCTCGTCGAGGAGGGCTTCGTCCTCACCCATCCGGCGACTCCTGCTTTCAGCGTGCGGGAGGCGCGTCCGAGGACCCGCCCCCGGCTCTTGACCACGACGCGGCAGCGCCCCGCCCGTTGCATCGTGCATCGCACCGCGAGCCCCTTGCGCTCGACCGTCGCGAACCGCATCCGGCGCGGAGCCCGAGCGGTCAGCCTGGGTGTGGGGTTGGTGACCGCCTGAGCCCGGAAGGTCAGACTGGTTGATGGCTTGGTGATCGCGTCCTGGATGCCGGCGAAGTACGCGCCGCCGAGCAGGCCGAGGCTGCCGTCGGGATCGGTGAGCTGCCAGACGGGGTCGCCCGACCAGACGTAGGGCAGCAGGCGCGAGACGCCCAGGCCGGAGCTCGGGAGCTGCGCCGCCAGGCCGCGCACCGCAGCGGCCCGCTGCTCCGAGGAGTAGCCCGTGTGCCAGCCCACCTCGGAGACCTCGATCGGCACACTGTCCATCCCGGCCGCGTCGATCGTCTTGCGCGCTCGAGCGACCGACGCGAAGATCTGCTCCACGCCGCCGACGTAGGGGTGCCAGCCGACGATGTCGACGGCCTGCCACGGCTGCGGCACGCTGGCGAGCATCGCCTGCAGGAACGCCTGGCCGTTGACCACCCCCGAGTCGAGGACGCCGGCGGTGGCGACCACTGCGGTGGGCTCCACCGCCTTGATCGCGGCACGCGAGGCGACGTAGAGGCTCATGTAGCGCTCCGGGGTCGCGTCCGGCCCGTGCCAGAACATCGTGGTCGACGGCTCGTTCCAGATGCCGTACGCGATCGGCGGGAGCTGCGGGAGCTCCGGGTGCTGCGCCCAGAAGCTGCCGCCGGCCCCGTACCTGGCCGCGAGCGCCGCTGCGAAGGCCGCGAAGTGCTCGTTGCCGGCCGGCGGCGCGAAGGGGTCGTCGGTCACCGTCGAGGCCCAGCCCGCGGAGTAGCCGACCATCGGGTACCAGCGCAGGCCGTTGCTCGCGAGGTCGGTGACCAGGCTGTCGTAGGCCGTCCAGCGGTAGGTGTGCACGCCGTCGACCGGGGGCGCCGGCTCGACGCCACCCCAGGACGCATCGATGCGGACGGAGGTCAGCCCGCCCGCGCGCATCGCGGCGAACGCGGCGGGCCGGGCGGCGATGTCGTGGCCCATGAGCCCCCCGCCCATGTTGACCCCGTAGAAGTCCTGCGGCACCACGTCGGCCCGCGCGACCTCTGCGGTGCCCAGGAGCAGCAGCAGGAGGAGCGGCAGCAGCGGGCGGACGAGGCGCCGGAGGGCGCGGCCGTGAGTGGCGGGCATGGTCGGGGGCTCCTGACCGGTCCGCGGGCGCGGACCGTCGTTCGAGTGGACGTCGGGCCCCGGCGGGGCCCTCGGTTCACTGCTCGTCAGGCGATGCGGCCCCGACCCTCAGGTGGTGGTTCGTGCCCGTCGGTGCGAGCTCCCTGAGAGCTTTCGAACGATGTGGCAACCTCGCGACGGCCGAAACTCCCACCGCGACGACTCCGCGTGGAGGCGTCGTGCAGAACACCTGGCGCGAACCTTGAACCTCCCGGCCCGACCGGGAACCTCCCGGCGCGTGTAGACCCACCCCGGCCGCGCCGATGCTTAGGCCATGTTCTCCATGGTCGTAGTCGGCGTACTCGGGTGGCTCCTCATCGCGGTGCTCATGGGCGGCCTTTGCGCCTTGGCCGCCGAGGGTGACCGCGCGGTCTTCCTCCCCGAGGTCGGGCCGGCTCCCGAGCCGGTCGGGCGTCCCGTGCTCGTGATGGAAGCACCTGCGCCTCGCCGGCTCGCGCGCACGCCGGCCTGAGCCAGCCTGAGGCGGGTCCGCAACGTCACTCGCCACGCCTGACCCCGGGATGGCCCACAGCTCGGCTCGCGCCGCGAGCGGGCGAGGAGGACGCCCAGGGTCAGGCCCGCGCCGGGCCACAGGATGGCTCCCTCGGAGGCGCCGAGCGCCGACAGGCTGGCCACCGCCTGCGACAGCGCCGCATAGGCGACGCCCACGATCAGCGCATACAGGATCACTCGTCCAGTCGGGGAGCGCACCGGCGCCGTCGCGACGTCCTCCTGCAGCGGGCCGCGGCGGGCAGGATCGCGTCGGCGTCCAGCCTCCCGATGAGCACCGTGACGAGGAATCACCAGAGCACGCCGACCATGACCATGGTGAAACATGGTCTGAGCATCGGTCCGGCCGCGGCAGGTGCGCACACTCTGGGAGGTTCCCGGGCGGGCCGGGAGGTTCAGAGCTCGCGCCGGGTGTTCTGCACGACGTCCTCGCGAGCCATGGTGCTCCTCTGCGGCGGAGACGTTGCTCGGCGTCTGGCGGGCGGGGGTAGGAGTGCCCGTCAACACCTGTCCATGAGCCCTCGCCGCTCGAAGTGGCACGGCTACGCTAAAGAAGCGGGGGCGCACACCATGCCCCCCAGCCTTGGGTCGCGCGGTGCGTTACCCGAGGAGGTCCACCTCAGAACCAGGTGGCTGGAGTGCTGGTCGACACACCCTCGACCGGCCACGCTGCCGACCCTCGAGAGGACCTCACTGTGGACCACGCCGACGATCTCACGTCCGTCATCACACCGCCCCCGCCGGGGCTGACGTCGCGGAGCCGCTTCGCCATGCACGTCGGCGGTGCGGACGCAGGACGCCACGGGGAGGGCGAGGAGCTCGTCGCCGTACGGGACCTCCTGCAGGCGACCCTCGACGCGTTCCCGTCCCACGTCGCCGTCATCGACGAGGCCGGCGAGATCCTGGCGACGAACCGCGCCTGGAAGGAGTTCGCCGTCGGCAACGGCGGGCCGCCGCCCGGGATCGAGGGGAACTACCTCGCCGCGTGCGACGCCGCCGTCGGGGACGAGCTGGCAGCCCGCGCGGCCTGCGGACTGCGTGCCGTCGCCGCCGGTGAGCAGGAGCTCTTCCAGCTCGAGTACCCGTGCCACGGCCCGGAGGTCGAGCGCTGGTTCCTCCTGCGTGCTTCGCGCTGCGGGGGCCAGGGGCCCGCTCGGGTCGTCGTCGCGCACGACAACATCACCGAGCGCCACGTCGCGACGCAGGAGGTCCTCACGCAGGCGGCGCTGCTGAACGAGGTGGACGTCTCGGTGATCGCCGTCGATCCCGGTCGGGCGGTCACGCACTGGAACCGCAAGGCCGAGCAGATGTACGGGTGGGCGAGGCTCGAGGCCGTGGGGCGCGACATCGACGAGCTCGTGGTCCCGGCTGACGGTCGCTCGAGGGACGCGGAGCACGCGGCGCTCGTGGTGGCCGGGCTCTGGGAGGACACGTACACGGCTCGGCTGAAGGACGGGTCGACGTTCCCCGTCGAGGTCCGCGGCAGGACGATGCTCGACGCTGCGGGAGGGCTCCTGGGCGCCACCAGCGTGTCCGTCGACATCTCCGCGCGCGTGGCGTCCGAGCGCGCGCTGGTGGAGGCCAGGGACTACATGCGGGCCGTGGTCGAGGGCATGGGCCAGGGACTGCTGACGCTCGACGTCGAGGGATGCATCTCCTACGCCAACGCCGCGGCGGAGGCCCTTCTCGGATGGTCGCCCGAGGAGCTGCAGGGGCGCGACGCGAGCAGCTTGCTCCTCGCCCGCAGCGGCGTCGGTGAGGAGGTCCCGGACGACCTCATGCGCCGCGCCGGGACGGACGGCGTGCCGGTGCGGGTCGACGACGCGACGTTCCTGCGGCGCGACGGTGCGGAGCTCCCGGTCGCCTACACCGCCGCGCCGTTCGAGACCGTCACCGGTGTCCACGGGTGCGTGGTGCTGTTCGAGGACAACTCGGAGCGGAGGACCGTGGAGGACGGGTTGCGTCGTGACGTCCTGAAGCTCTCTTGGATCACCCGGATCCAGGACGCGCTCACCGAGGACCGGTTCGTGCTGTATGCGCAGCCCATCGTCGACCTGCAGAGCGGGACGATCGTGCAGCATGAGCTCCTCCTGCGGATGCGCGAACCCGACGGCTGCATCGTGGGGCCCGGGGACTTCCTGCCGATCGCCGAGAAGTACGGGCTGATCGGGGAGATCGACCGGTGGGTCGTCGAGCAGGCGACGGCGCTCGCGGCGTCGGGCCACCCGGTCGAGGTCAACGTCTCGGCCCGGTCCGTCGGCGATCGCGCGTTCGCGCAGCACATCGAGCGGTGCCTGACGCAGTCGGGCGCGGATCCGTCGCTCATCGTGTTCGAGGTCACCGAGACCGCCCTGGTCGAGGACGCGTCCACGGCACTCGCCTTCGCCGAGCAGGTGCGCGCGCTCGGCAGCAAGCTCGCGCTGGACGACTTCGGCACGGGCTTCGGCACCTTCACCTACCTCAAGCAGCTTCCGGTCGACTACCTGAAGATCGACATCGAGTTCGTCCGGGATCTGACCAGCAACCGCGCCAGCCACCACGTCGTTCAGGCCGTCGTCGCCCTCGCTCACGCCTTCGGCCTGCGGACCATCGCCGAGGGCGTCGAGGACGCCGGGACGCTCGAGCTCCTCGGCGAGCTCGGCGTCGACCAGGCCCAGGGCTACTTCATCGCCAGGCCGGCGCCGTTGGCGTTCGGCGAGCACACGATCGACAGGAGCACCGCATGAGCTCATCGGACCCGTCACCGGAGCACGGCCAGCGCCCGCTCGACATCGAGCAGGCGCTTGCGGACTTCGACCAGAGCATCGCGGACCGCGAGCAGGGGCGAGCCGACCACGAGCAGGCGGACGTCGACCAGGCGGAGGACCAGCTCGACGACGAGCGGGCGCAAACCGACGGCACGGACCACCGGACGATGGCCTGGCTCGCCCATCGCCAGCGCCAGATCGACTCCCGGCAGCAGCGCGTGGACGCCCGGCAGGAGCAGCTCGGGATGGCGCAGGACGGCGGGGACGAGCGGCAGAGCCTCCTGGACGCCCAGCAGTCGGAGCTGACGGAGCCGGACGTCGCCCGCACGTCTCTGACGGCACGCCGCTCGCAGGAGGCTCGCGAGAAGCACGAGCAGGCCGTCGAGCACCGGGCCGCCGCGGCCCGCGAGCGCGCCCAGGCGGCGGCGCTCCGTGCCCAGGCGGCCGAGGAGCGCGCGAAGGCCGTGCGTGAGCGTGGCTGACGCCCGCAAGCGCCGCGTTCGGGCAGCCGAGGGCGCGGGCAGCGCGTCTGCCTGCGCGTGACCGCCAGAACCACGTCGGCCAAAGGAGCAACGGTGATGTCGGTCGGCCGGGCCATGGTGCGGTCCGGTCAGCGCCGGTGTCAGTGCTATAGCCTCCCGCGGCAGCAGCTGGTAGTTTCCCGCGGCAGCCATTGCTCGTCGAGCGATAGGAATCGGATGTCCAAGCAGGAACTCGTTGAGGGCTACATCTGCGGCGACGTCACGCGGCGGACGTTCGTCCGTCGGCTCACCGCCATGGGGGTCTCCCTCGCAGCGGCGCTGAGCTACGCCGAGCTGCTGCAGCCCGCCACGGCCTCCGCCGCGCCGGGTGAACCACTGCTCTACGAGACCGACCCGTTCTACGAGGGGCAGCTGCCACCCGACGTCATCACGCAGGCGCCGACCGACGTGACCGCCACCTCGGCCGTCGCCAACGCGCTCGTCGACCCGAACCTCCAGCAGACCGAGGTGCGGGCCGAGCTGCGGATCGCGGGGGCACCGACCTGGCAGAGCTTCGGCCCCGTGCTGGCCACCGGCGACACCGACCGCGTCGTGTCCGTCGCGTTGGGCGGGCTCGCCGCAAGCACGGCGTACGACGTCCGCGCCGTCGCCGGCAACGCGTCCGGGACGGCGACCGGCGACGTGGTGGCGTTCACTACGGCCCCCGCGCCCGCCCCCCCGGCGCAGGGGGCGGCCA
>JACDAP010000264.1 GCA_013695395.1 Solirubrobacterales bacterium | reverse complement strand
AACATCGGCCTGGTCATCGGCGCCGGCGGCGGCTCGCTCACCCTCTTCGACGCGGTCCGCAAGTACGGCGGGGAGCCCGCCAACAACTGCGAGATCGGCGGCAACCCGTCGGTCGAGAAGGCCTGCGGCCTCGCCAAGCTCGTGCTGCAGAAGCCGGGCGTCGAGAAGATCGCGGTGATGATGTCGATCGTCTCGAACACCCGCGTGGACATCGTCGCCCGCGGCGTCATCAAGGCGTGCCTGGAGCTCGACATGGACCCGGCGGAGAAGATCGCGATCTTCCGCATCCCCGGCGCCTGGGAGGACGAGGGCTTCAAGATCCTCAAGAAGTACGGCGTCGAGTACGCCGACCGCACGACGTCCATGCATGAGGCGGCCAAGCGCGCCGTCGAGAAGATCCAAGGGGGTTCCACCCCCTCAAGTCCGCCCGCGGCGAACAACCCCGGAGGTACGGCATGAGCATCCTGCTGACATCAGACACGACGTTCATCGTCCAGGGCATCACCGGGCGCGAGGCCGTCAACCTCACCCGCGAGTGCCTCGACTACGGCACCGGCGCGAAGATCGTCGGCGGCGTCACCCCGGGGCGCAAGGGCCGCGAGGTCCACGGCGTGCCGGTCTTCGACACCGTCCAGCAGGCCGTCGAGCACCACGGCTCCCCGATCGACGGCTCCGTCGTCACCGTGCCGCCGGCCTTCACCAAGGACGCGGTGTTCGAGGCACTCGAGAACGGCATCAAGCTGATCGTCATCGTCACCGAGCGGATCCCGCGCCGCGACGTCGCCCAGATGGTCGAGCTCGCGAACCTCCGCGGCGCCCGCATCATCGGCCCGAACTGCCTCGGGATCATCGTCCCCGACGTGATCAAGATGGGCGGCATCGGCGGCCCCGCCAAGGACGCCGCGAAGTCCTACTCGAAGGGCAACATCGGGGTCATCTCCCGCTCCGGCGGCATGACCACCGAGATGTCCTCGACGCTCTCCGCGGCGGGCCTCGGCATCTCCACCGCGGTCTCGATCGGCGGGGACGCGATCATCGGCCAGTCCTACGCCGAGCTGATGCCGCTCTTCGAGGCCGACGAGGAGACCCAGGCCATCGTCATCTACACCGAGCCCGGCGGCCGCATGGAGGCCGAGCTCGCCCGGTGGACGAGCGAGAACGACTCGCGCCTGCCGATCGTCGCGTTCATGGCCGGCAAGTTCATGGACGAGATGCCCGGCATGTCCTTCGGGCACGCGGGAACGATCGTGGAGGGCAAGGAGGACACGGCGACCGAGAAGATCGCCCGCCTCAAGGAGGCCGGCATCGAGGTCGCCGAGGAGATCTCCGAGATCCCCGAGCTCGTCAAGCAGGCCATGAACGCAAGGAGCGCAGCATGAGGTCCGACGCCATCTTCATCGCGGTCGAGGTCGACGACTCGGTCGTCGACGACGCCGACCTGGCCAAGAAGCTCGACGAGGCCTGCCCCGTCGACATCTTCGACTCCTCCGGGGGGAACATCGCGCTGCGCGAGGCGAACCTCGACGAGTGCGTGCTCTGCCGGCTCTGCCTGGACGCCGCGCCCGCCGGGACCGTCAAGGTCCTGAAGCTCTACGACGGCGAGACGGCGCTCGCGTAGATGGGGTTGTGCGGTTTGACCCGCCCTGGGCAAGTCGATCCGCACAACGTCCTCTTGCATGCCTGAGCTTCCCGAGGTCGAGCGGGCGCGCGCGCTGATCGAGCGCGCGGGGCTCGGGCGCGAGATCACCCGGGTCGACGACAACGACACCTACGTCTGCCGCCCCCACTCCCCGGGGGAGATCGCCGAGGCGCTGACGGGGCGAACGCTCACCAAGGCGCTGCGCCGCGGCAAGGCGATGTGGGTGGAGACCGACGGTGGGGACGGCCCCGACCTCGGCCTGCACCTCGGGATGGCCGGCCGGATCGTCATCGGCGAGGAGTCCGGCGGCGACCCCATCTACGGCGGGTCGGGTGGCCACCCCGACCAGCACCTGAGCGGCAACCCTGCCTGGCGGCGCTTCACGCTCGAGTTCGCCGACGGCGGCACGCTCGTCCTCTTCGACAAGCGCCGGCTGGGGCGCGCCGTGCTCGACCCCAACCTCGACGGGGTCGGTCCCGACGCGATGGAGATCACGGCGAAGGCGTTCCGCGGGCGGGTCGGCCGGGGCGAGGCCCCGCTGAAGTCGCGGATCATGGACCAGTCGGTGCTCGCCGGGGTCGGGAACCTGCTCGCCGACGAGACCCTCTGGCAGGCGAAGCTCCCGCCGCTGCGGCCGGCGGGCGACCTCGACGACGACGAGCTCGACCACCTCCGGCGCACGCTGCGCAAGGCGACCCGGGCCGCGATCAAGCACGGCGGCGTCCACACCGGCGAGGTCATCCCGTTCCGCAAGCGCGACCACCACTGCCCCCGCTGCGGAGAGCCGATGCTCCGAGCCGCGGTCGGCGGGCGCACCACGTGGTGGTGCTCGGCCGAGCAGGCCTGGCCGCCCGCGGCGAGCTGAGGCCGCACGCGCTCCCGGTGGTGCGGGGGCCACGACGACGGGCCTCAGGTCAGGGTGGCGTAGGCGTCCGGGCGTCGCGTCGTCAGGAACGGGAAGAGCGCGAGCCAGTCGCCGCGCTGATCGAGGTCGAGATCGGCCATGAGGACCGCCGGCGCGTCGCGGGGTGCCTGCACGAGCACGCGCCCGTACGGATCGGAGATGAACGAGCTGCCGTAGAAGGTGATCGCGGAGGTTTCGCTCGCCTCGGTGCCGATCCGGTTGACCGCGACCATGAAGGTGCCGTTCTGGATCCCGTTGCCGACGATGACCTGCTGCCACAGCGGCTGCGTGTCGAAGCCCGGGTGGTCGGGCTCGGAGCCGATCGCGGTCGGATAGACCAGCACCTCGGCGCCGGCGATCCCGTACGCGCGGGCGAGCTCCCCGAACCACTGGTCCCAGCAGGTGGGAAATCCGAGCCGCGCCTGCTCGAGTGCGAGCACCGGGTAGGCGCCCTCCCCCGCCGGCCCCGGGCGGAAGTACTTGTCCTCGTAGTAGCCGGCGGTGACCGGGATGTGCAGCTTGCGCGTCCGTGCGACGAGCGAGCCGTCGGGTGCGGCCACGATCGCGGTGTTGAAGCCGAGGCCGTCGGCCGCGTCAGCCCGCTCGAACAGCGACGCGTGGACGTGCACCCCGGTCTCGGCGGCGAGCTCACGCGCGAATGTCGCGGTCGGCCCGCCCTCGAGCTCCTCGGGCTCCGATCCCGCCGCCGCCGGCCCATCCGGGGTGATCGCGAAGTAGCGGGAGAGCGTGAGCTCCTGCAGGCAGACCAGGCGCGCGCCTTCCGCGGCGGCGAGCCGGACCCCCCCGGCCAGGGCGGCGCGGTGCTCCGCGGGGTCCTCGTGCCAGCGCTCCTGGACGGCGGCGATGCGGAACGGCTGACGCGCCGGGTCGCTCACACGGGCCAGGGAAGGGGGCGGCGCGTAGGCGGTGAGAAGCTCCATGACGCGCGAGTCTAGGCGCGGCGCTGCCATCGATCCGGCGTGCGCCGCCGGCCCGGCCGCTACGGTGTGGCGAGCGCGACCACCAGCAGGTGGCACCGCGCCTGACACGAAGGAGGGACCATGCGAGTCCTCTGCCTCCGCTGCCTCAAGCTCTGGGCCTCAGAGCGCGTCACCGATCGGGCCAGCTGCCCGAACTGTGGCGGCGCTCTTCGAGACCACGCGAGCTAGCAGCAACAAAAGGCCAACCCGACGCCCCGCTCCGGCAATACCGCCGCGGCGGGGCGGACAGGCCCCTGCGCTCCTCACGGAGCCAGCGGGCAGAGGAACGCTCCGGTCAGGTGCTCCGGGGCGGATGCGCGAATCCCCGCCGCTCGCGCGGTCGCCTTCAGCGGCGTGTGGCTCGAGACCAGGCGGGCACGACCGCTCTCCACGTCCTCGACGAACACACCTGTGAGCCCGCCCGGCTTGCCCCGCGCGCGGACGGTGGAGGACCACGCCACCCGGGTCCCGCCGTCGGCGACCGTCGGCTCGGAGGCGTACCCGTCGCTGCGGGAGAGCGCACGGTCGGTGCCCGTGCGGAGGTCGTGCAGGTGGATCACGGCCGCGCGGGCCTGCGGGCTGCGGCGGACCGCGTAGGCGAGGAAGCGGCCGTCGGGCGAGATCGCCGGATCGAACGCGAACGTGCCCCCGCCCCCACCGACGCTGACCGTCCGCCCCCGCTTGATGTCGCGGACGTAGACGGAAGAGCCCGCGCGCGTCCCCAGGTTTCGTGCGCCGCTCGTGAAGGCGACGACGTTCCCGTCCCGCGAGATCGCGGGCTCGCGCGCGTCCCCGCCGGCCACCGCTCCCCGCGGGCCGTCCGCGCGGCTGACGAGGGTGGTCCTTCCGCCCGCGAGCGCCCGGCGGAAGACGAGCGCGTGGCCGTCAGCGGCGGCGTCCTCCGCGACGAAGACCACCCATGCACCGTCCGCCGAGAGGCGCGGCGCGTAGCTCGCCCCGCCCCCGCTGCCGCGACCGATCAGGCGCTCGCGCCCGGTGGCCCGATCGAAGACGAACATCCCGTTCCGGGACGCCGCCCCGCCCCTCCCCGCGTCGGTCGCCTCGTAGGCCACGCGGCCGCCGTCGGCGGAGACGCTCGGGTTGTAGGCCGTGCGCGACCCCGCGCCGGCGGGACGGGCCGCGTGGCTCACCTTGAACGTCTGCCACGTCCCGTCCGCAGCCCCGGCGAGCTGCACCTGCATCGCGCTGTAGCGCTTGGCGAAGTTGAGGTTGCCCTCAGCGGCCTCGAAGACCACCGTGCCGCCGTCGGCCGAGAGCGACGCGTTGTAGGCCGAGCGCGGGCCGCTCCCGGCCTGCCCGCCCGGGCGCCCACTCACCTCCACGGGCTCCCCTCCGTCGAGCTCCTGGCGCATCACCCGGATCTCGCCGAGCGCACGGGCCTCGGGGATCTTCGCCCGGTACGCGTCCCAGGCGAGGAAGCGGCCGTCGGCCGAGAGCGACGGGTTGTTCGCGAAGTCGGCCTGCGGCAGCAGCGGGGTTCCCTGCTCGCTGGTCTGCGGCGGGCCGTTGTAGCGGCTCTGCCCGAGCCAGCGCGGGACCTGGCGCAGCTGCCGGTCCAGGAGGATCCGGGCCTGACGCGGGCTGAACTGCCGCTCCCGCACGCCGCGCGCGCTCATGCGCCGCAGCGTCTGCTCGGTCCGGCGGCGCATCTGTCCGTCGGTGCGTCCGAACAGCCGCCCGATCTGGGCGGGCCCGGCCTCGGCGCGGCGACGGCGCAGGAAGTCCAGCCGGGAGGTGCCGAAGATGTATCGCGCCCGGTTGGGGACCGCGGTCTGGTGCAGCGAGTGAAACAGGATGTGCTGCGAGAGGTGGCCCTGCGTGAGCACGCGGTAGGCGCGTTCACGCAGGAGCGCGGCCCGCGCCGTGCTCACGTGGGCCACGCGCGGCGCGACGAGCCGGGCCGCGAGCTCGCGGGGCCCGAGCCCGCGCCGGCGCCCGAGCTGGGCGAGGTCATGCTCGGCGTCGTTGCGCAGATGGCGCCAGATCGCGGCGCGGCTGACGCCGAGCTCGGTGTAGAGCCTCGACTCGTCGAAGGGCAGCCAGTGCTGGTAGACCCAACGCTCGTTCGGGAGCCAGTGCGGCAACGCGCCCTTCGGGGCGGCCGAGTCCTGGGCGAGGACGTCCGCCGGGAGCGCGAGCGTGGAGAGCACCAGGAGCAGGGCCAGGCCGGAGCGACGCATGGCGGTGATCCTTGACCTCCGCACCCGTGTCGTCAAGTCCTCCCCGGGCACCCTTCTTGCCCGGCGCGGCGGGCGCCCTCCCACACCGCTCAGACTCAGAGGAAGACGCGCAGCAGCAGCAGGAGCAGCAGCAGGAAGCAGCCCGCGGTGATCGCCCCGACCGTGCGAATGGCCCAGAGGTCGAGCCGGGACGGGGACGCGCGGACCGGCCGCTCGGCGCGGTGCAGGCCCGGAGCGAGCCCGGCAGCCGACGGGAGTGCGCGGATGCCGATCGGCGTCTCGGGATCGGCCGCGGGCTCCCCATCGTCCGGTGCGGCTGCCACGTGGCCGGTCGTGGCCGGTGCCGGGTCGGTCGCGGACTCCGTGGCGAGCAGGCCGTCGACGCGACGCTGGAGCGCGCGGTGGGCGACGAGCGCGTCGTCGCGCTGGCGGCGGGCGGTGAGCGCCGCTTCTCTGCTCGCTTCCAGCTCCGCCGCCCGCTCACGCGCCGTGCGTGCCGCGTCACGCACTCGCTGCGCCGTGTCCGCTTCAGCAGCATGCTGCTCCCGAAGCCGCGCGAGATCGCCCTCACGCTCCTCGAGCGCGCGGGAGTGCTCGGCCCGCAGGGTCCGGAGC
>JACDAP010000263.1 GCA_013695395.1 Solirubrobacterales bacterium | reverse complement strand
CAGCGCCTACGTGGGCTCGAAGGCGGCGCTCGACGCGTGGACGCGCTGTGTCTCCTCCGAGGTCGTCGGCCAGGGCGGCCGCGGTCGCTGACGGGCCTCCTACCAGTGCACGCCCTTCATCAGGTTGGCCATCGCGAGCTGCTCCATCGACGCCTTCTCGTTGGGGTCCTTCTCGCCCTTGGCCGCGGCCGAGTCGGGGAAGACCTTGTAGGCCATGTGCAGGATCTGGTCGACCGCCTTGGGCAGCAGGGCGTAGGAGACCTGCCCGAAGGTGCCGAGCTTCGTGTTGATCTCCTTCGGCTTGGCCCGCAGCGCCTCGCAGACCATGTCGCCCGCCTCCTCCGGGGTCAGCGTCGGGAAGGCGTCGTACATCTTCGTCGGAGCGATCATCGGCGTCTTGACGAGCGGCATGTGGATCGTCGTGAAGGTGACGCCCTGGCCGACGACCTCGGAGGAGACACAGCGCGTCCACGCGTCGAGCGCCGCCTTCGAGCCCACGTAGGCGCTGAATCGCGGCGGCGAGGTCTGCACCCCGATCGAGGAGATGTTCACGATGTGGCCCGAGCCGCGGTCCTTCATGTGCTCGACCAGGCCCATGATCAGCTTGATCGTGCCGAAGTAGTTGAGCTGCATCGTCCGCTCGAAGTCGTGGAAGCGGTCGTGCGAGAGCGTCATCGAGCGCCGGATCGAGCGGCCCGCGTTGTTGACCAGGAAGTCGATTGCGGCGTGCTCGTCGAGCAGCTTGGTGCAGAGCTCGCCGATCGCCTCCGTGCTCGACAGGTCGCAGGAATAGGCGTAGGCGGTGCCGCCCGCGGCCTCGATATCCGTCTTGACGGCCTCGAGCTTCTCCATCCCGCGGGCGACGAGGATCGGGATGCCGCCCGCCGCGGCGATCTTCATCGCGGCGGCCTGGCCGATGCCCGAGGAGGCGCCGGTGATCACGACGGTCTTGCCGTTTATCGCATGCTCGAAGGAGCGGTCCTTGAAGAGCGCCGGGTCGAGGTTGCGCTCCCAGTAGTCCCACAGGCACTCGGCGTAGTCCTCGAGCTCAGGGACCGCGATGTCGGTGCCGCGCAGGGCGCGCTCGGTGTCGCGGGTGTCGAACTTGGTGGGAAAGCCGACGTGCTCCATGACCTCGCCGGGGATACCGAACTCGGAGAGCACCGAGTCGCGGACGCCCTTGAGCTGGGGGAGCTTCAGGACCATCGAGATCACGCCCTTGGGCAGCGCGTCGGTGAGCTTCTTGTCGATCCGCACCGCCATCTGCGGCGCGTGGGCCGCGCGGGCGAACGCGTTGAGGACCTCACCCGAGCGGATGCCCTTCGGGTGGGTGAGGTGGAAGGCCTCGCCGTCGAGGTCGGGCTGGTGGGCGATGTGGGCCATCGCGGCGGCCACGTAGTCGACCGGCACGATGTTCGTCCAGCCGAGCTCCGGGCCGATCAGCGGCACCCACTGGGGCAGCGTGTCGCGGAGCTTCTGGATCGCCTGGAAGAAGTAGTAGGGACCGTCGATCTTGTCCATCTCGCCGGTCTCCGAGTGGCCGACGACCACGGCGGGGCGGTAGACGCGCCACGGGACCTTGGCGTC
The DNA here is from genome assembly GCA_013695395.1 of Solirubrobacterales bacterium. Taxonomy (GTDB): domain Bacteria; phylum Actinomycetota; class Thermoleophilia; order Solirubrobacterales; family Solirubrobacteraceae; genus Paraconexibacter. Next base: position 2,886 of record JACDAP010000263.1, on the reverse strand, counting down.
CTTGCGCACGAGCGCCTCGGACTCGTACTTCGTGCGGTGGTAGGCGGACGGGAGCTTCTGGCCCTCGGCGAACATGTCCTCGCGGAAGAGGCCCTTGTAGAGCCCGGCGACGGCGATCGAGGAGGTGTGGTGCAGGTGGCCGACCTCGAGCGCGTTGGCCAGGGCGACCGCGTTGCGCGTGCCCGTGACGTTCATCTTCTCGTTGATCTCGTCGGCGGCGGTCATGTCGTAGATCGCCGCGAGGTGGAAGAAGTGCTCGATCTTCCCCTGGTTGGCGTCGAGCCAGCCGGCGTCGACGCCGAGCTGGTCCAGGCCGAGGTCGCCGATGACCTTCTTGACACGCGACTGCGCACCGGGGTGGGTCATCTCCCAGCCGAGCACGAGCTCGTCGAGCCGGTCCTGTGAGCCCTCGCGGCAGAGGACGTGGATCTCCCCCTCGCGCTCGAGGAGCTCCTCGACGAGGTGGCGGCCGATGAAGCCGGTCGCGCCGGTCACGAAGTACGTCATGCGGTGGGGTTCTCTCTCCTCGGGGGCTCTCTCCAGGCTGCCCGCCGAACACTACCGGCGACCGGCTCCGGAGCCGACCCGCTGCCTCCCTTGCCCTCGCCGACGCTCCGAAGAAGTTGCCCGCTGTAGCCGCCTGCACGCTCAAACCCCCGCGCCGGCGCCACCCCGGCCGCTGCCGCTCGCGAAGCGGCCCGCGCCCTCGACCGCGGTCGCGAAGACGGCGGGGCCGCCTTCGGCCTCCAGAGCGAGGCCCTCGGCCAATGGGAGCCCGAGACCCTCGATGGCGGCGGCTCGGTCGGCGAGCATCGTGTCCTGGGGGAAGGCGGCGAGCGCCTCGGCGAACGCGAGCGCGCGGGTGAGGGCGCTCCCCGGCGCGACCACTTCGGTGAGCAGCCCCATGGCGTGCGCCTCACCGGACTCGACGATCCGGCCGGTCAGGATCAGGTCGAGCGCCCGCCCCTGACCGACGATCCGCGGCAGGCGCTGGGTGCCACCGTCGACGAGCGGGACTCCCCAGCGGCGTTCGGGGAAGCCGAGCTTCGAGCCCTCGGAGGCGATCCGCAGGTCGCACCAGAGGGCGAGCTCGAGGCCACCCGCCAGGCACCAGCCCTCGATCGCGGCGATGGTCGGCTTGGGCGCCGTCAGCCGCGTGAAGCCCAGCGGGCCGCCCGGGTCCTCCTGGCGGGTGGCGAACGTCTCGATCGCCTTGAGGTCTGCACCGGCGCAGAACGAGATCCCGCCCGCCCCGGTGAGGATCAGCACCCGGGCCTCCTGGTCGGTCACGAACGCCTCGTAGCCCTCCTTGAGCCGGACGGCGGTCGGCCCGTCGACCGCGTTGCGCCGCGCCGGGCGGTCGATGGTGAGGACGGCGGCGGCGCCGATCCTCTCGTAGCGGACCTCGTCGGTGCTCATGTCGCGGAGCCTACGTGTGATGGGATCCGCGCATGCCCACCGTCACCGAGCTCCTCCAGGCCCGCACCTCGATCCGCGCGTTCACTGACGAGCCGGTCGGCGAAGAGGAGGTCCGACAGGTCCTCGAGGCGGCCCGCTGGTCGCCCTCCGGGGGCAACCTCCAGCCCTGGAAGGTGATCGTCGTGGCCGGCGAGGCCAAGGACGAGGTCAGCGCCCTCGCGCAGCAGACCCTCGCGGCCAACCCGTTCGGCGAGGCGGGAGAGCATGCGATCTACCCGCAACCCCTCGGCGAGCCGTTCCGCACCCGCCGCTTCCAGGTGGGGGAGGAGATGTACGCGCTGCTCGGGATACCGCGCGAGGACAAGGTCGCGCGCCTCCAGCACCTCGCCCGCAACTACGCGTTCTTCGATGCCCCCGTGGGTCTGTTCTTCGTCATCGACCGGCAGATGGGCCACGGCCAGTGGGCCCACCTCGGGATGTTCATGCAGTCCGTCGCGCTCGTCGCCCAGGAGCGTGGGCTCTCCACCTGCATGCAGGAGTCGTGGGCGATGGTGCGCGAGTCGCTCCACGCGCACTTCGGGCTCCCAGCGGAGGATCTCCTCTACTGCGGCATGGCGCTCGGCTACGCCGATGAGGACGCGCCGGTCAACCGCCTGCGCTCGGCGCGCGCGGAGGTTGCCGAGTTCGCGGAGCTGCGGGGGTTCTGAGAACCCCGGGGCTGCTACCAGCCGCCCTTCCAGACCTCGTCGTTCGCGCGGACGTTCGCGGCGGCCTTGCGGGCGTACTTCCGCTTGTCGAGCTGCCACTGGAGCAGGCTCATCGTCAGGATGAAGAGCGGGAAGAACGCGATCAGGATGAAGCCCGCGTTCGTGATGATCACGTCGTTGGCCTCACCGACCCAGCCCTGGGCGCCGTCGTGCGGATCGGCCGCGGCGAGGGGGGCGAGCAGCGCCAGCGAGAGCAGCGCGGTGGGGAGGGCGATGAGGAGTCGGCGCATCTCCCTCATCGTATAGAACGAGAACGATGGGACCCCTTCAGCGCGAGCGCGTGGACGCCGGGATCGAGGTGCTGCGCCTCGCGCGGCCCCAGGTCAGGAACGCGATGGATTCCGCCCTGCTCGCCCTGCTGCAGGAGACGCTGGGGGAGCTCGCGGCCGACCCGACCCTCCACGTGCTCGTGATCTCGACCACCGACGTCCAGGCGCTCTGCGCCGGCGCCGACGTCTCCGAGCCGCTCACCGCCGAGCAGGGCGTGGCGCGGATGGAGGCCTTCGGGCGCTTCTACGCACAGGTCGAGGGCTTTCCGCTGCCGACGATCGCCGTCGCTGTGGGCAACTGCGTGGGCGCGGGGGCCGAGCTCGCCGCGGGGGTCGACCTGCGCGTCGGCGGCGACAACCTCAAGCTCGCCTGGGCGGGAGCGCGGCTCGGCGTGCCCGTCGGGCCGGCGCGGCTCGTGCCGCTCGTGGGG
>JACDAP010000239.1 GCA_013695395.1 Solirubrobacterales bacterium | reverse complement strand
ACCCCGAAGCAGATCACCCCGGCGCCCGCGGTGCGCACGTCCTGCGGGTGCACCTCGAGGTGCTCCCAGAGCCGGGCGGCGTCCGCGAAGTAGTCCTGGACCCCCTCTGGGCCGTGATAGGGCTCTATTCGTCCCGCAGCCGTCGAGGTGCCCTCCGCCCAGAAGGTGCAGTCGGGATGCAAGACACGGGCGGCCCGCTCCGGGTCGCGTGCGGCGAAGGCCGCGAACAGCTCACTGACCGCAGCCTCCGGGTTCACAGGGGCAGCCTATGGACCCGCGTTCTTCGGACGCGTCCCGAGCGTCACGCCGACCTTCTTCAAGTCTCCGCTGCGCCGCACCTCGACCTCGACGCGATCGCCGGGCACCTTGCCGGAGATCGCCGCGGAGACATCCTCCGGGGAACTGACCCGCTTGCCGTCGATGCCGACGATGATGTCGCCGCCGGTGCCGCCGGCGAACGCCGGCCCCTGCAGGCCCGCCTGGGAGGCCGGGCCGCCCGGGGTCACCTTCGCGACCTCCGCGCCGGCGCTGGAGTCGGCGGGCGGTGCGGTCGAGACGCCGAGGAACGAGCGCTTGATCGCCTGGCCGGTGCTCAGGGTGGGAACCACGTCACGCACCGTGTTGGCCGGGACCGCGAAGCCGATGCCGACGTTGCCCTGCGAACCGGCGGTGGCGATCTGCGAGTTGACCCCGATGACGCGGCCGCGGTCGTCGAGCAGCGGGCCTCCGGAGTTGCCGGGGTTGATCGGCGCGTCGGTCTGGATGACCTTGTCGATGGAGAAGCCGTTCGGAGCCTCGATCTGGCGGCCGATGCCCGAGACGATCCCTGCGGTGACCGTTCGGTCGAGCCCGAGGGGGAAGCCGATGGCCACCGCCGTATCACCGACGTTGACCTTGTCGGAGTCGGCCAGGGGCAGCGCCTTGCGGCCCTTCAGGGCGTCCGGGTTCACCTTGAGGACGGCCAGGTCGGAGGACTCGTCGGTGCCGGTCACGGTGGCGGTCACCGGAGCGTCGCCGCGTTCGAGGATCAGCTGCACGGTCTTGGCGTTGCCGACCACGTGGGCGTTGGTGACGACCAGACCGGGCCCTTCGACGATGAAGCCGGTGCCGCTGCCGCCGCCCCGGCGGACCTGGACGACCGAGTTGCCGGCCTCGCGGTAGACCTCCCCGACCTTCGTGGCCTGCTGGCCGCCGCTGGTCGCCTCGAGCGGCTTGGCCTCCTTGATGACGTCGCCGGGGCCGCCGTCGGTGCCGGAGACGAGCGCACCGGCGGCGAAGGCGACGGTGGCGAGCACCGCTCCGACGACGAAGCCGGCGAGTGGGCCGCGGCGGCGAGCGTGCTCCAGGGGCGCCTCCGGCGGGTCGACCGGCGGTCGAAAGGCCGGGCCGGTCGGCATCGATCGGGTCGCCGGCTCGGGCGCACCGATGCCCGGGAGCGGCTCGGTGCGGTGTTCGTTCTCGCGGTCGCGGAGACCGGGATCGCGGTCGCCGGACCAGAGGGGATTGGGTGCGGGCATCAGCTCAGGACTCGAATCGGAGGGAGGTCACAGGGTTCACTTCCCAGGTGAAGCTCATGTAAGCCTCTTCGGAGCCGAACGCCGTGCGGATCTCCCCTGTCAGTGGCGGCGGGCGACATCGTGGAGCTCCGCGGTCCGGACGAGCTTGACGCGAGGGCGTCCGAGCGGGGTACCGCGCCCGGTCTCGTGGGCGTCGATGCGGGCCCATCCGTCCCACGAGACGGCGTCGGGAGCGCGCTCGAGGACCCATTCCTCGGTCGGTTCGGTGGTGGGCTCGGGCAGGGTGTCGGCGTCGCGGTCCTCCAGCAGGCGGGCGACGGTGTCGGCGGCGTCCTTCTTGTTGGTGCCGATGACGCCGGAGGGTCCGCGCTTGATCCAGCCGACGGCGTACTCGCCGAGCTGATGCTCGTCGGCATCGTCGATGACCCGACCACCGAGGTTGCGGATCAGGCCCCGACGAGGATCGAAGGGGATGCCGGCGGTTTCGACGCCGCGATAGCCGATGGAGCGCACGACGAGGTCGGCGGGGAGCTCCTCGTGCTCGCCGGTGGGGACAGCCTGCAGGCGGCCGTCGGCGGCGGCCTCGATGCGGTTGATCCCCACGCGGACCGCCTCGACCCGCCCGTCCCCGAGTAGGGCGACGGGCGAGCGCAGGAACTTCAGGACGACCCGCTGCGGGTGACCGTGGGGCGCTCGCCCTGCGTAGCCGCGCATGATCTCGACGTTGCGGGTGGTCGTGCCGTCGGCCTCGGCGAGCATCGCGGCGGAGTGCTCGTCGAGCTCCATATCCGCGGGGTCGACCACGACGTCGGCGCGGGTGAGCTCGCCGAGCTCACGGAGCTCCGGGTTCGTGAAAGCGGCCTGCACGGGCCCGCGACGGCCGAGCAGCGTGATCTCCTCGAGCTGCGAGTGCTCGAGCACGTCGATCGCGTGGTCGGCGGTATCGGTCGCGCGGAGCTCCTCCGGGGTGAGCACGAGCATGCGGGCCACGTCGATGGCGACGTTCCCGTTGCCGATGACCAGCGCGTGCTTGCCGGAGAGGTCGTACTCGTGGTCGGTGTGGTGCGGGTGGCCGTTGTACCAGGCGACGAACTGGGTGGCGGCGTGGGAGCCGGAAAGGTCCTCGCCGGGGATGCCGAGGCGGTTGTCGTCGCTCGTGCCCATCGCGTAGACGACGGCGTGGTATCGCTCGCGGAGCTCCTCGCGCGTGACGTGGACGCCGAGCTCGACGCCGCCGAAGAAGCGGAACTCGTCGTGCCCCGCGAGCTTCTCGAAGACCCGTGTGACCGCCTTGATCTTCGGGTGGTCCGGCGCCACGCCGGCGCGGACCAGGCCGAACGGCGTGGCCAGCACGTCGTAGAGATCGACGGAGAAGCCGGCCTTCAGCAGCATCCCGGTGGTGTAGAAGCCGGAGGGGCCGGCTCCGATGACGGCAGCGCGCATGCGCCAAGCCTAGAAAGGAACGGGTCGTGCGGCGTCGCGCCTCTCACGAACGGACACCGGCAAACTCCTCGGAGAGGACAGCCGGCGGCCATACCGCGTTCCTGCCGCTTCCCTGCGGGCGAGCGGCACGGTCCGGGGGGCATGAATCCCGCTGTGTCGCCCGCGCTGCCCACGCATGTCGTCCGCGACCCGTCCCGGCGCGGCTGGGAGGCCGTCGGCCCTGCTCGCGCAGCCGAGTGCGAGCGGGACGGCTGGGAGGTCGTGCGCGTCGTCCCGGCCGCGGAGGTCGATCACCTCACCCGCATGGCGATCCTCCACCACCTCGCCGACAGGGGTGAGGCGTCGGCCAAGGACCTCGCGGCGACGCTCGGCGGCACGCTCAGCAC
>JACDAP010000236.1 GCA_013695395.1 Solirubrobacterales bacterium | reverse complement strand
CGCCGGAGCCTGACCCGCGGCGCGACCGTCGGGCCGGCTCCCCGGGTCGGAGTCGGAGCCGCAGCCTCCCAGCAGCACTGCGAGGCCCGCGAGGAGCGCCGGGACCCCGACCGGGCGGTGTCGGGTTCGTGGTGAGAGGTCGGCGCGCACCCGCCCCATCTTGCCCGGATTGCGACCGCCGCACGCCGCCCCGGTGACGCCTCGCCGCCTCGTGGTTTGTCAACGTGTGGGTGTGGTCTCCTCCCCTGCGGCCCGCCTGCGCGCGCTCGCGCTGCTTGTCCTAGCCGTGGCGATCGGCGTCGGCGCGGCCGTTCTCCTCCGGGGTTCGGACGCGCTCCCCGAGGCCCTCGGCGGTGCGGATACGACGACGCTGCGCCCGGGTGCCGAGCCCGGCGAGGGCTTCGACCCGCTCGCCTACGACGACGCCCGACGCACGGAGTACGAAGAGCGGGCGGCCGCGGGGCTCGCGCACGTGCTCTTCACGAAGTCGCCGGGCGGCGCGGTGGCGACGGCGGAGCGTGTCAACGGCTTCCGGCCGCTCGTCGAGGCCGCGGCGCTCGCGGGAGAGGTCGATCCCGACCTCCTCGAGGCGATCGTCTTCCTCGAGTCCGCGGGGAGGCCGGACGCCCAGGCGGGCAACGACCTCGAGGGCGCGGTCGGGCTCACGCAGATCCTGGCCGAGACCGGGCAGAACCTGCTCGGCATGCAGATCGACGTGGCGCGCAGCGAGGCGCTCACCCGCGGCATCCGGCGGGGGAAGAAGGTCAAGGAGCGCGAGGCGGAGCGGCGCATGGTCGACGAGCGCTTCGACCCCGCCAAGGCGCTCGCCGCGACGGTCCGCTACCTCGAGTTCGCCCGCGGCGAGCTCGATGACCGCGACGACATGGCGGTGGTCAGCTACCACATGGGCGTCGGCAACCTGAAGACGGTGCTGGGCCGCTTCGACGCCGACGAGAAGACCACCTACACCGAGCTCTTCTTCACGGTCAGCCCGCTGACCAAGCCGGAGGCGTACGCCAAGCTCGCGGCCCTCGGCGATGACTCCTCGACCTACCTGTGGCGCGTGCGCGCCGCCGAGCGGATCATGCGCGAGTGGCGCGGGGACCCGGCCGCGCTCGCGCGCGGGGCCCGGCTGCAGACGAGCAAGAACTCCGCGGAGGAGCTGCTCCACCCGCCCGGCGAGACCGAGCGCTTCGCGGCGCCCGAGGACTTGGCGGAAGCCCGCGCCGCGGGGACGGTGCAGCCGCTCGACGCGGCGCAGCTCGGCGGCTGGGGTCTCCGAATCGACCCGCAGATGGGCGAGCTCGCGCCCAAGATCGGCCGAACCCGCCAGCTCTACCGCGGCCTGCGCCCCGAGGCGCTCGCGGCGCTCCGGTACATCGGAACCGGGGTGCAGGAGATCTCCGGCGCGAAGCGGCCGCTGCGTCTGACCTCGACCGTCCGCGACGAGCGCTACCAGCGCCTGCTCACCCGCGAGAACATCGAGGCGACACGCAACTTCTCGTTGCACACGACCGGGTTCACGTTCGACGTCCTGCGCCGCTACGAGAGCAAGGCGCAGGCGCAGGCCTTCCAGTTCCTGCTGGACCGGCTGACGGCGCTGAACCTCATCGCCTGGGTGCGTGAGCCCGCAGCGATCCACGTCACCGTGGCGGGCGACGCGGCGAGACTCCTGCGCGGGCCCTGACGCCGGTGATGAGCCTCCGGAGCGGCGCGCTCGTCACAACGCCGGGGTCTGCGCGATAGAGAGGACCTGGACCGCACCCGCGACCCACGGACCGACGAGAAGCTCCTCGTCGCGGCGCGCTGCGAGCCGGCTGCGTTCGGGGAGCTGTACCGGCGTCACGTGCGCCGGCTCCTCGCGTTCTTCGCGGCCCGAACACCTGGCACCGAGGTCGCCGCAGCGGACCTCGCAGCCCAAGCGCCCGGGCAAGGTCGTGCTCGACTCGGGCCGGATCGGCGGCTGAGCGCACGCAGCACCAACAGCGGGAGTGGAACCGTGCCGTGGGCACGTCGTTCCACGCCGGGAGATGCAGGTCGCAACAGCGGGCGTGGAAACGGGGGCTGGCGACACGTTTCCACGCCCGGAGTTCGCGGCGAGCCCGCCGACCGGGCTACAGCAGCCCCCGCACCGCCTCGGCGACCTTCTCGGCGGTGATGCCGAAGCGCTCGAGCACCTCGGCGCCGTCGGCGGAGGCGCCGAAGCGGTCGATGCCGACCGGGACGTCGACCCACTCGTGCCAGCCCTGGGTGGCCAGGGCTTCGACGGAGACCTTCTTGCGGCCCGCGGGCAGGACCGACTCCCGGTAGGCGTCGTCCTGCTCGCGGAAGAGCTCCCACGACGGGAACGAGACGACCTGACAGTCCGCGTCGAGCAGGTCGGCCGCCTCCAGGGCGAGCTGCACCTCGGCGCCCGTGCCGACGATCACCGGGCCGGAGCCCTTGCGCAGCACGTAGGCGCCGCGGCCGACGCCCTCACCCGAGCCCTCGAGCGAGGGGAGGTCCTGGCGGGAGAGCACGAGCACCGCGGGCCCCTCGATCTCCTCGAGGATGACCCGCCATGACTCGGCGACCTCCCGGTTGTCGGCGGGCCGGAGCACCACCAGCTCGGGAATCGCGCGCAGCGAGGCGACGTGCTCGACCGGCTGATGGGTCGGCCCGTCCGAGCCGAGCGCGACCGAGTCGTGCGAGAAGACCCAGGTCGACGGCAGGCCGGTGAGCGCGCTCAGCCGGATCGCGCCGCGCATGTAATCGGAGAACTGCAGGAAGGTCGAGCCGTAGGGCCGGACGATCCCGCCGTGCGCGGCCAGGCCGTTGACCGCGCCGCCCATACCGTGCTCGCGGACGCCCCAGTAGACGTTTCGGTCCGCCTTCTCCGCCGTGTAGCGGGCGTCCGCCCCGCCCGGGAACTCCGTGTTGGTCGAGCCTGAGAGGTCCGCCGCGCCGCCGACCATCGTCGGGACGAAGTCGGAGAAGGCGGCCATGACTTCCTTGCCCGCCTTGCGGGTCGCCTGCTCGTCCTTCTTGAACTCCATCGAACGCAGCGCGTCACCGACGCCGTCGAGCGGCTTTGCGGCCCAGCCCGCCTCCCAAGCGATGGCGGCCTCCGCGTCGGAGCCCTTCCAGTCCTCGATGCCGGCCTCCCAGGCCTCGCGCGTTTTCGCCCCTTCGACGCCCGCGGCGCCGAAGGTCTCGTAGACCCCGTCGGGCACGAAGAACGTCTTGTCGGGGTCCGCTCCCATGACCTCCTTGGTCGCCCGCACCTCGTCGGTGCCGAGCGCCGCACCGTGCGCGCCGCTCGTGCCCTGCTTGTTCGGCGACGGGTAGCCGATCACCGAGTGGACGTGGATGAGCGTCGGCTTGGCCGTCTCCGCCTGGGCGAGCTTGATCTGCGCCTCGAGCCCGTCGAGGTCGTTGGCGTCACGCTGCTCGAGCACCTGCCAGCCGTAGGCCTCGAAGCGCTTGGAGACGTCCTCACGGTCGAAGCTCAACGAGGTCGGACCGTCTAGCGAGATGTCGTTGTCGTCGTAGAGGTAGATCAGCTTGCCCAGGCCGAGCTGCCCGGCGATCGAGGCGGCCTCGGAGGCGATGCCCTCCATCAGGTCGCCGTCGGAGACGATCGCGTAGGTGAAGTGGTCCTGGCGCTCGGGGCCGAACTTCTCGCGCAGGAACTTCTCCGCCATGGCCATGCCGACGCCGTTGGCGAAGCCCTGGCCGAGCGGACCGGTCGTGACCTCGACGCCGGGGGTCACATGGACCTTGTCCCGCTCCGGGTGGCCCGGGGTCAGCGAGCCCCACAGGCGGAACTTCTTCAGCTCCTCGAGTGGCAGGTCGTAGCCGCTCAGGTGGAGCGCGGTGTAGAGCAGCATCGAGCCGTGCCCGGCGGAGAGCACGAAGCGGTCGCGGTCCGGCCAGAGCGGCGCCTTCGGGTCGTGCTTCATCACCTTCGCGTACAGCAGGTACGCCGCGGGCGCCATACCGAGGGGCAGGCCGGGGTGCCCGGAGCCCGCCTCCTCGATCGCGTCCATCGAAAGCGTACGGATGGTGTCGATGCAGAGCTGCTCGCTGTGGTCGGTCATGGCCTCTTCTCAGAGCGCGGGGATGGATGTGCGGTTAGCCTACGGCCCAATGTCCGACCCGGTGAACCTGCTCGTCGAGATCCCGAAGGGATCCAGGAACAAGTACGAGTGGGACGAGGAGCTGCAGGCGATCAAGCTGGATCGCTTCCTGTTCTCCTCCGTCGTCTACCCGACCGACTACGGGTTCATCCCGGAGACCGACGGCGAGGATGGAGACCCCCTCGACGCGATGTGCATCGTCTCCGAGCCGACCTTCCCCGGCTGCGTGATCCCGGTCCAGGTGATCGGCCTGTTCAAGATGAACGACGACGGCGAGGTCGACGACAAGATCCTCTGCGTGCCGCTGAAGGACCCGAACTGGAACTCGGTCGAGACGCTCGAGGATGTCTCCGAGTCGCTGAAGAACGAGATCTCGCACTTCTTCGCGATCTACAAGATGCCCGAGGGCAAGCACGTCGAGGTCGACGGCTGGTACTCCCGTGAGGATGCCCTCGAGACCATCGCCGCCGCCCGGGAGCGCTACCGCGAGCGCGTCGGCGGGAGCGCGGTCGGCGCCGACGCGTAGGCCGCGCCGGAGCGGTCGTCGCCGCCGAGAGCCGACGACCGTTGCGCCTGGTCACGTAGGGTCGGCGCATGGCCTACCGCACGCCCGACGACCGCTTCACCGACCTCCCCGACTTCCCGTACGAGCCGCACTACCTCGAGCACGACGGCCTCCGGATCGCCTACCTCGACGAGGGGCCGAAGGACGGTCCCGCCGTCTGGCTGATGCACGGCGAGCCGACCTGGAGCTTCCTCTACCGGAAGGTCATGGGGCCGCTGCTGGAGGCGGGCTTCCGCTGCCTGGTCCCGGACCTCGTCGGCTTTGGCCGCTCCGACAAGCCGGAGGCGATCGAGGACTACACCTACGAGAAGCACGTCGGCTGGATGAGCGCGGTGGTCGACCACCTCGCTCCGACCGACTGCACGATGGTCGTCCACGACTGGGGCGGGCCGATCGGCATGCGGCTCTTCGTCGAGCACCCGGACGCCTTCAGCCGCATCGCGATCATGGACACCGGCTTCTTCACCGGCGAGCAGCGGATGAGCGATGCGTGGAAGGCGTTCCGCGACTTCACCGAGCGCACCGAGGACCTCCCGATCGGCTTCCTGGTCAACGGCGGGGCCAAGAGCGAACTCCCGCCCGAGGTGATCGCCGCCTACGACGCGCCGTTCCCGGAGCCCGCAGCCAAGGCGGGCGCCCGCGCCTTCCCGCTGATGATTCCGACGAGCCCCGACGCCGTGGGCGCCGACGCCGGCCGGGCGCTGCGCGACGCGATGATCGCGGACGACCGCGCGAAGCTCCAGCTGTGGGCCGACGGCGACCCGATCATCCCGATGGCCGCCGGCGAGAAGATCGCCGAGCTGCTCGGTGCGCCGATCGAGCCGGTGGCCGACGCCTCCCACTTCCTGCAGGAGGACGCCGGCGCCGCGATCGGGGCGCGGCTGGTCAGCTGGCTGAGCTGAGGGCGGGGCGCGCCCGGCGGCGCTTGGCTCAGCTGGCCTTCGTGCCGCAGAACTCCTCGATCTGCACCTCGGCGACGCAGCTCGTGCGGACCTTCCAACGGTCCCGCAGCCCGCTCACGTAGTCGGCGGCGGCCTTGGCCTTCGCGGTCGCCGTGAGGCTCGCGACGATCGCCTTCTCGGCCTGCTCGAGCGACTGCTCGGGCAGTGGCGTGCTCTTCGTGACACGGAAGACGAGGAAGCCCCCGCCGGTGTCGACCGGCCCGGATACCTCATCGACGGGAGCGGAGAACACCGCGCGGTCGATCACGTCGCCGCTCTGGCCGTTCTTCAGCTTCTCGAGCTTGCCCTGCCCGGGCGTCGCCGAGAACTTCTCGTCGACCGCGTCGTAGTCCTCCCCCTTCTCGAGCGCCGCCTTCGCCTCCTCGGCCTTCGCCTTCTCGGTGGTGACGATCACCTCGACGTCCCGCTCGGAGGGCGTGGCCCAGCGCCCGGGCTCCTCCTCGTAGACCTTCTTGATCTCTGCGTCGCTCGGCGCGGCGACCTTCTCGGCCGCGCGCTCCTGGAGCTGGGAGGCCAGCAGCGCCACCTTCTGCTGGAAGCGCATGTCGTCCTCGGTGGTACCGAGCTGCTTCTGGATCGCGGCGCGATCCTGCGGACCCGTGGCGCCGGTCTGTTGGAAGTAGTTGTCGATCGAGCCCGCGATGTCCTTGTCGCTGACGGTGACGTCCTGGTCCTTCGCCTCCTGCAGCACCCAGACGGCTCCCACCAACACACCGAACGCGGCGCGGCGGGCCTCCTCGGCGCTCGGTGCCGCTCCCCCCGAGGCGGTGGCCGAGGCGGTGTAGACCTCCTGCCAGTGCGCGAGCTCCTCCTCGGTGATCTGAGCGGAGCCGACGCGTGCGACCGCCCCCTCCGGGACACCGTCCTCCCCGCCCCCCGAGGTCACGGCGAAGACCGCCAGAGCGAGGATCGCGACGACCAGAAGGGCGAGCACGGCGAGGTGCTCGCGCAGCCACCAGGCGATTCGGTCAGCGACATCCAGGACGTTCGACATGTCGCGGACGGTACGCCGACCGGGTGAATATTGCGTTAGCGACTACTTGCTGAGCTGCTTGGGGTCGTCGCCCGCCTTCAGGCCGGGCTCGGACTCGGACGCCCGCAGCTCGTAGGCCGCGCGCGCGCCCGCATCGACGGTGGAAAGCACCTGATCGGCCTTCAACAGCCGGGTGATGCGTTCCCGGCCGGCGCGCGGCAGCACCCCCATGACCTGGGTGATCGGCCCGATCGACTTGGGCACGAAGACGTCGAAGCGCGGCACCTGGAGGCACTCGACGATCGCCGCGGCGACGTCCTCCGGATTCACGTTCTTGACGCCGCGCGCCTCCGTGAGGCCCGAGGCGAGCTCCGTGTTGACCACGCCGGGCATCACGCAGGAGACCTCGACCGGCGTCTCCCGCAGCTCGCCCCGCAGCGCCTCGGAGACGCCGACGACGAAGTGCTTGGTCCCGCAGTAGGTCGCGCCGCCCGGGAAGCCGCCCTTGCCGGCCGAGCTCGCGATGTTGACGAGGTGGCCGCGGCCGCGGGCCACGAAGCGCGGGACCGCGATCTTCATGCCGTAGAGGACGCCGTGCACGTTGATGTCGACCTGGCGGTGGGCGACGAGGTCGGACTCCTCGAGGAACGGGCCGAGCTGCATGATCCCCGCGTTGTTGACGAGCACGTCGAGCGGGCCGAGATCCGCCTCGACGCCGTCGATGAACGCCTCGAAGGAGGCCCGGTCGGTGACGTCGAGCGCGTAGCCCTTCGCGTTCGGGCCGAGCTCCGCCGCCGCGGCCTGCGTGGCCGTGAGATCGAGGTCGCCGATCGCGACCTTCATCCCCTGGCGGAGAAGGTGGCGGGCGGTCTCCTTGCCGATGCCGCGCGCGCCGCCGGTGATCGCGGCGACCTGGCCGGCGAGGATACGGGGGGGCTGCTTGGCCATGGGAACGGCTCCTGACGGTGAAGATGACGGGGGCGTCAGGATCCTAGCTGACGCGGTGTCGTGCGCTGGGGGCCCCGCTCCGCGCAGGCCTCCGGCCCGGCGACGGGCTACGGCGGGGTGTTGACGTCCGGCGGGAGGGGCCGCACCGGGGTGGCGGTGACCACCTGCGGGCCGCCTGCCGCGGGACCGCCGTCGTCGAGCACGCGGATCAGCCCGAAGCCCGAG